>SCTT01000047.1 GCA_004322435.1 bacterium | reverse complement strand
GGGGACGCGGCGCAATGGCTCGAAGTCGTGGTCGAAGCGGAGCGCATCGCCGAGATCCGCGCCGTGAGGTTCGAGCCCGCCCTGCTCGCGCGGGCCCACTACATCGAAGACGAGTCCCTGCTCGCCGCCGCCGCGGGACTCCCGGGCGCCCCTCCCCGCCTCGACGACCCCCAGGTGGCGCTAGCGTTGCTCCGCCGCTCCGCGGGCATGCCCGTCAAGACCATCGCCGCCGGCGAAATCACCCTCGAAGCCTCCGCCCTCCCCGGCGAGGGCGGCGCCGCGTTCTCCCTGGCCCTTAAGGCCGCCGCCCCCCGCGACGCCGTCGTCGCCGAGGTCTTGGCCGCCGCCTGGCAGCGCGGCCCCGACACCCTCATCGCCGCTATGGAGGAGCGCTCCGGCCACGGCGAAGGCGAGCCGCTGGGCTACGCGTACCACGACCCGCGCGCCGAGTCCCCCATCCCCGAGGGCACCGTGCGGGTCTTCTCGATGGAGGCCGAGCGCTTCGTCCCCGAGCGCGACTTCGAGGCCCTCATCTTGGGCCTCCTGCACTTTCACTTGGAGACCGCCGCGCGCCTGCACGTCTCGGGCGCCGTCGAGGGGACGCTGCGCACCTGGCTGGGCCGGCGCGGGTGAACCTGGGCCTACGGGCCTAGGCCTAAAGACGCCCTTCGGCTCCCCTTTCGGCCCGGAAGCCGTCCCGCGCCCGGGTGTACACTGGGCCCCATGAAACAGACCCTCGTCGGGGCCGCCCGCCTCATCCTCGCCGTCCTGCTGGCCGTCCCCGCCCCCGCCTCGGCCCAGGTCGCCTCCCGCGCGGCCTTGAAAGGGACCTTGGCCGTGCCGGGCCTCCCTACCGCACCCGGGTTGCGCCTGCCGAACGCGAGCGCCCCGCTGCTCAACGCCCCCGCCTTCACGGCGCCCGCCCTTCCCTCCGCCCCGAAAGCCAAGGCCGCGACCGCCGCCGTCCCCGCCGTCGCCGTCCCGGCCGTCCTCGGCGCCGTCCCGGCCGTCGCCAACGCCGCCGCGGAAGCCGTCGAAGAACCCATCCCCGCCGGGCCCAGCCGCGACTATGCGCGGATGTTCGAGATGACGCGCCGCCTGCTCTCGCGCCCCGAGGTCCGCAAGTTCCTGCGCGAGGCCTTCAAAGACGATCTGCTGGTCGACGAGGCGGTCCAGGCCGAGTACGGGCTCCCGGACCGTATTAAGGAAGTCAGCGAGAGCCAGGTCATGCTGCTCTTGCAGCACAACGCCAAGCAGTGGCCGACCGTCGAGAAGTACCTGGCCCAGGTGGAGAAGGACGACGCGAAGAAGACGCCCGACGCCGAGCTGCACGCCCAGTGGCGCGCCCAGTTCAAGGAGCTCCTGGCCGACGAGAAGGTGCGCGAGACGTTCCGCAAGTTCAACGACCCGCTGACCCCGATGCGGCTCGACACGCACGACGGCGGGGCCGGCTACGCGAACGCCAAGGTCTACGCGAACCACCAGACGCTCGCCGACGGGAAGACCGAGCCGGCCGCGGACCTGAAGCAGGTCCTCATCGACTTCATCTCCGGCGCCGAGAAGGAGATCGTCTTCAACGTCTTCGACTTCGACCTCCAAGACGTGGCCGACGCGCTCATCGAGCGCGCGAAGGCCGGCGTCGTCGTGCAGGGCGGCATCGACAAGAACGT
>SCTT01000440.1 GCA_004322435.1 bacterium | reverse complement strand
CAAGGTCTACGAGGGCCTCGTCGACGTCCAGAACCAACAGGGGCTGCAGACGCTCAGGGCCGGCATGATGACCCAGGTCGGGGCCGGGGCGGCGCCCGAGCCGCCGCGCTCGATGGCGCCGGCCGACTTCCAGAGCTGGCAGGACCAGCTCAAGCCCAAGGACGTCGACAAGGCCTTGGACCGCTTGAGCGGCGAGGCCGAGAAGAACAGGACGCTCAACCTGCGCTTCAAGGGCAAGGACGGCCAGGAGAAGTCGCTCGACATCAAGCTCAAGAAGAAGCAGTAGCCGACGCCGTCGGGCCGGAACGACACCATGAGACACATCGGGGCCCTCCTGACCGTCTGCGCCGCCGCCGCGACCCTCCTCGCGGCGGCGGCGCCGGCCGGCGCCGCGGATTCCGCGGCTCTGCAGTTCACGGTCCCGGCCCCGGACCCCGTGCAGGCCGGCGAGACGGTGGCCCTGCAGGCCCTGGCCGTCAACACCGGGCAGGCGGCGTGGAACGCGGGCTCCTACTACTGGGTCGGCGAGGTCTACAACTTAGACGAGCGCCTGGTCGGCCGGACCGAGCCGGTGACCCCGCCCGAGGCGGTCCAGCCCGGGGCCGTCGCCTCCATCTCCCTTCCGTTCCGCGTCCCCGACACCGACGTCGGCCGGCGCCTCTACCGGGTGCTGCTCGTCAAGGACTCCCAGACCCTCGTGCGTTCGGCGCTCAAGCCCTTCGTCATCGTGGAGAAGGTCGCTCCGGAGGCCCCCAAACAGGTCGACTACCGGGTCGAGGGCAACGTCACGGTGTCTTACCGCAACTCGAGCCGGGACGAGTGGAACCACCACTCGGGCGCGACGACGGTCAACGCGGTGGGCAAGATCAAGGACTCCTCGTATCTGTTCAACTCCTACATCCTGCACCAGAAGGGCCGGGTCTTCGACCCGTTCACCATCCTCTTCACCTTCTACGCCCCTTGGGGCACGGTCTACGGGGGGGACATCTCGCCGACCTTGAGCGAGCTCTCGGTCAACAGCCACGGCGCGCGCGGGGCGATGCTCGAGCAGCGCAAGGGCGACTGGGACTGGACGGTCGTCGGCGGCATGACCGTGGACTCCCAGGCGGGCACGGCCACCACCGACGGACGCTACGCGCGCTCGCTCTACGGCTTCAAGGTCGGCCGCCGGTTCTTCACGACGGTGACGACGGGGTTCAACTACTTCCTGAGCGCCGACGAGTCGCAGTCCCTCTCGACCGACCCGCGCTCGGCGAACTTCCGCGGGCCCACCTTGGTGCCTCAGAAGAACTCCGGCAAGGGCCTCTCGTTGGCCTGGGAGCCCAAGCCAAAGCTCAAGTTCTCTCTCGACTACCAGCAGAACATGTACGTCGCCAACACCGCCAAGCCCGGCGCCAACGACACCGCCTGGCGGGGGGAGTTCCGCTGGGACCGCACGATGTTCAAGCTCAAGACCTACCTGCAGCGCGCGGGCCCGAACTTCGTCTCGTTCGGCGCCCCGTCCGTCGTCGGCGACCGCATGACGACCGACGTGACGTTGGGCCTCTTCTTCGTCACGTGGAACTCGCTCAACCTGGCGGTCAACCAGTACAAGGACAACCTGAAGAACAACCCCTTGAAGACCACCACGCAGCAGCGCTACATCTCGGTGAGCGACTCGCTGCAGCTTAAGACCGGGACGAACGTGAACCTGAGCGGCTCGCTGACGACGGCCAAGGGACAGCCCTCGACCGTCCTCGACAACCAGACGACCACGATGGGGTTGGGCGTCAGCCAGCCCATCGGGCGCCACAGCCTGTCGCTCAACCTCCAGATGAGCAAGTTCAAGGACAAGAACAAGCTCGCCCACGACCTCGACAGCGACACGGCCTCGCTGTCCTCGACCTGGGCCCTGCCGCGCCAGATGGGGGCGGCCTTCGGCGTCTCGCGCTCGCAGTCCAAGGACAAGGTGGACGGCTCGGCGCGCTCGTCCTTGTCGGTGTCTCCCAGCTTCTCGATGCGCCTGGGCAAGCTGTGGGCCGGGCAGTATTGGGGGACGCTGACCAACACGAAGAACACGTCCCGGACCTTCCCGTCGGACACGCAGAGCGTCCAGCTCAACACGGAGTTCACGAGGACGCTCGCGCCGACGATGAGCGGGACGCTGGGGGCGGGCTACAACTCGACCAAGGACAAGTACGCCCCCGGCAACGCCGTCAAGGAGATCCTCGTGACGAGCCGGTTCTCCTGGTCCTTCTAAGGGAAGCCCTTACTGCTGCACGCCCGTCAAAAACACCTTGAGCTGCGCGTCGTCGGGCTTGAGCGTCAGCGCCCGCGTCCAGTACTCCTTGGCCTTGGCCTTGTCCTTGAGCGCGAAGTGCGCCGACCCGAGGCGCTTCAATGCCACCGCGTCGTCGGGGTCGAGCTGGAGCACCCGCTCCAAGAGCGGGATGGCCAGGTTATAGTGCCCGTCGTAGATGTGGTTCAGGGCCAGGTACCGCTTGTGCTCGAGGACGCCCATCCCCGGGGTCAGCGCGTCAGCCGCCAGGGCGGGGTTGTCGGAGAGCAGGATGGCGATCAGGCGGTCGAAGAGCGGCTCCTTGCCGTCGAGCTCCTTGGCGAGGCGCAGGCCGTCGTAGGCGAGGCCGAGGTCGTCTTTGGGGGCGATGTAGCCGGTCATCCCGCGGACGGCGGCCTGCCAGGCCTTCGAGTCGGTCGACACCGTCGGAACGACGAACGTCAGGCGGTCGAGGCGCGCCTGCAGCAGGGTGTAGTGGGGGTGGAGGGCGTCGGACTCGAGGAGTTTCTGGAGGGCGATCATCGCGTCCTGGTATTTGCCCTCGGCGGCGCGGTCGTAGACCGCTTCTTGGAGGGAGTGGTCGCGGCGGTCGATGGCCTCGCGGGCCATCGAAATCATCTTCTCGGCGGTGCTCTGGTCGGGGGCCTTCCGCAGCACCTCGCGCCATTCCATGATGGCGCGGCTGTAGTCGCCCTTGGAGTAGAGCTCGAAGGCCGCGTCGTAGTGCACCTTGAGCTCCGCCGAGCGCACCTTCTGCGCGTCCTCGACCGGGGTCTGCGCGAAGGCGGGGGCGGCCAGCAGGGCCAGGAGGAGGGCTTTCACGCGCCGTCGGCCTCGCGCACGAGGCTCAGTTCGATGCGGCGGTTGCGGCGGCGGCCTTCGGGGGTGGCGTTGTCGCCGACCGGCCGGAACTCGCCGTAGCCGCGGGCGCGGAAGCGATTGGCGGGCAGGCCGGTGGAGCGCAGGAACTCGATGACGGCGAAGGCCCGGGCCGCGGAGAGCTCCCAGTTGGTCTTGTGGCGGCCGCCGAGGATGGGGCGGTCGTCCGTGTGGCCTCCGACGAGCACGGGGTTGGGGACGGTCCCGAGGATCTTGGCCAGCGGTTCGAGGGCCCGGCGCCCTTCGTCCGTGAGGGAGTCGGACCCTCCGGCGAAGAGCACGGGCGCCGGCAGCGTCAGGTGGATGTAGCGCCGCGTCACGCGCACGCCCATCTCGTCGAGGGTCAGGCCTTTGACGGCCTTCTCGAGCTCGACGGCGACCTTGGACTCCTTGAGGCGCCGCCGCGCGGCCGCGTCTTCCGGGGCCATCTCGGAGCTCACCTGGCTCATCGCCGAGTCCAGCGCCGCGCCGTGCAGCGCGTAGGACTGGACGAAAAGGGCCAGGAAGAGGATCATCACGTTGCTCATCAGGTCGGCGTAAGGCACCATCCAAAGGCCCGTGTTGAGCTCCTCGGGGGTCCGCGGCGGAGAGCGGCGCATCAGTCGTCCTCTGGCCGGAGCACCAGGAGCTCGACGCGCCGGTTGGCCGCGCGGCCCTCGGGCGTCGTGTTCGGGGCGGTCGGCAGGAACTCGCCGTAACCGGCGGCCACCAGGCGCTTGGGAGCCAGGCCCGCCGCGGCGAGCCGCGCGAGGACCGCGTGCGAGCGGGCGACCGAGAGCTCCCAGTTCGAGCGGTAAGCGCCGCCCAGCACCGGACGGTCGTCGGTGTGGCCTTCGACCACCACCTCGTGCGGGACGTCCTTCAAGGCCCCCGCGATGACCGCCAGCGGGAGGCCGGCCTCCTCCTCGAGGACGGCCCCCGAGACCGGGAAGAGCATCGCGTCGCGCAGGCGGATGCGGACGCCGCGCTCGGTCTCCTGGAGGTCCACGTCGGTGGACAGGCCCGCGCGCTCGAGGGCCAGGCGCAGGGCCGCCGCGACGTCCACGGCGGGCTCGGGGGTCTCGACCGGCGGGGCCGGGGCGACCGCCTGTTCGACCGCGAAGGCCCGGGCGAACTCGGCCTTGGCCTTGGGGCCTTGGAGGGTGATCGCGAACATGGCCAAAAAGAACAGCATCAGGTTCGTCATCATGTCGCAGAGCACGATCAGCCACAGCGGGTTCTCCTCCATGCTCTCCGGCGCGACCCGGTGGAGGAAGGGGATCATGCGGGGCCTTAAGCCGGGACGCGGTAGGACTTCGCGCCGCCCTGACGGAGCTGGAAGGAGAGGTAGGCCTCGAGCTTCTTGGCGATGAGCCAGGGCACCTCGCCCTTCACGAGGCACAGCGTCCCTTTGGCGATGAGCTCGCGCGCGAGGACCTCCTCGTCCGAGTAGAAGTTCAGCTTGCTCGCGATGGGCAAGAACAGGAAGTTCGCCGCGAAGATGCCGTAGAAGGAGGCGGTCATGGCGACCGCCATCGAGGCGCCCATCGCCGAGGGGTTCGTGATGTTGCGCAGCACCTGGACGACGCCGATGAGGGTGCCCAGCAGGCCGAAGATGGGGGAGTAGGTGCCGGCGGCCTTGAAGATGCCGCTGACCTGCAGGTGGCGGTGGCGCGTCGCGACGATGTCCCGGTCGCAGCGGTCGGCGATGGTCTCCTCGTCCAAGCCGTCGAGGATCATCTGCAGGCAGTCGCCCATGAACGGGTGCGGCAGGCCGCGCAGGTCGGCGGCCAGGGAGTCGGCGCCGGTGCGCCGGGCGGTCTCGGCGAGGCGCACGAAGGTGGTGATCAGGAGGTTCGGGGGCGGGCGCTTCGGGGGGAAGAACATCATCTTGACGGCGTTGGGGACGTGCTGGAGGGCCGACCAGGGGTAGCTGATCATGATGGACCCGAGCGTCCCGCCGAAGATGAGCACGAAGGCGTCGAAGTTGAGGAGGAACTGCGCCATATGGCCCACGAC
>SCTT01000439.1 GCA_004322435.1 bacterium | reverse complement strand
CCGCCAAGTCCGCGATGGTCCGCGCGACGCGGAGGACCCGGTCGATGCCGCGCCCCGACAGTTCCTGGCGCCCGACGAGGGTCTCGATGAGGTTGGACGCCGGACGGTCCAGTTCGCAATGGCGGCGGACCTCGGCCGAGTCGAGCCGCGCGTTCGTGACGCCGGGGCGGCCCAGCCGCCGCGCCGCGACCGCGCGCGCCGCGAGGACGCGCTCCCGGACCGCCGTCGTCGACTCCGGCGAAGCCGGATTCCTGCCTGCCCAATCCGCAAAATGAACCGACGCCAACTGTACGCGGATGTCCAGGCGGTCGAGGAGCGGCCCCGAGACGCGCCCGCGGTACCTTTCCGGCGCCCCCCACGGGCAGCGGCATGCCGATTGGGGCATCCCGGACTTTCCGCACTTGCAGGGGTTCATCGCCGCGACGACCGCGCAGTCGGCCGGGAACTCGCTGTAGCTTCCCGCCCGGGCCAAGCGGACGACGCGCTCCTCGAGCGGCAAGCGCAGGCATTCGAGCGTGTCGCGGTGGAACTCGGGGAGTTCGTCGAGGAACAGCACCCCGCGGTGGGCCAGGGCCAGCTCGCCGGGACGGTCGTGCGGCCCGCCGCCCAAGAGCGCCTGCGGGCGCGCCGCCGACTGCGGCGCCCGGAACGGGCGGCGCGTCACGAGGCCCGAGCCCGGGGCGACCAGCCCGGCCAAGGAATGGAGCTTGGTGACCTCGACGGCCTCCTCGCCCGAAAGCTCGGGCATGAGCCCCGGCAGGCGCGCCGCGAGCATCGACTTGCCCGAGCCCGGGGGCCCCACCATCAGCAGGTTGTGGCCGCCCGCGGCCGAGAGCTCGAGCGCCCGGCGCGCCAGCGCCTGACCGCGGACGTCGGCCAGGTCGGGCGTGCCGCTCACCGGCGCCGGGGCATGCTCCGGCGCCGGCAGAGCGAGCGGGGCGTCGGGACGCCCCAGCACGGCCGCCGCTTCGGCGAGCGTGGCGACGGGGACCGGCGAAAGCCCCCCCAAAGCGGCCTCGCGGGCGTTGGCGGGGGCCACCAGCGCCCAGCGCAGGCCTCGCTCCCGGCCGGCGGCGGCCAAAGCCAGGACGCCCTTGGCCGGGAGGACGGCGCCGTCGAGCCCCAGCTCCCCGAGGATGAGCGCGTCGGCCCCCCAGGGCTCGGCGACGAGCTGACCCGAAACCGCGAGCACGCCGAGCGCCATCGGGAGGTCCAGCTGGGCGCCCTCTTTCTTGAGCTCGGCGGGGGCCAGGCCCACCGTCAGGCGGCCGTCCGGGAAGACGTAGCCGGCGTTGCGCACCGCCGCGGCGACCCGGGTGCGCGATTCCCGCACCGCGCCCTCGGCCAGCCCCACGACGCAGAAGCGCGGGAGGCCTCCGGCGAGGTCGGCCTCGACCCGGACCAGATAGGTGCCCGCCCCCCGCGCCGCCGCCGACCAGAGCCGTGCCAGCATACCCTCACGTACGCCGACCCCCCCAAAAAAGTTCCCTTCTCCGTCGAGAGGGCCTCCGCACAATGTATCATCGTCCCGTGGAAAAGCGCCTCGCCGCGGCCCTGACGGCCCTCGCCTTCGGCGCCTGCGCGCCGCGGGCGGAGCTCGCGTGCC
>SCTT01000438.1 GCA_004322435.1 bacterium | reverse complement strand
CGCGCCGAGGACCTCCCCCCCGAGGTGCGCCCTCCGACCGGCGCCGAGCAGAAGCGCTCGCTCGGGGACATGGAGCGCGAGCACATCCTGATGACGTTGGACGCCTGCGGCGGCAACCAGGTCGAAGCGGCCAAGCGCCTCGGCATCGCCCGCAACACGCTCTGGCGCAAGCTCAAGGACTACGGGGTCCCCGCGAAGAAGTAAGCGGACGCCGCGCGTCCGGAAGTGGTCCGAACGTTGCCGGAAAGCCTTCGAATACGGAGGTTTGATGCCCACTTTCTGGATGGTCTTGTCCATTTTCGCGCTGTTCCCCCCGCAGCCCGCCGCGGCCGAAGACTCCGCCTGCGTCGCCTGCCATCGCAAGCAGTCGGCTTCCCTCGTCATGGAGTGGGACCGCTCGAAGCACGCCAAAAACGGCGTCTCGTGCCTCGAGTGCCACCAGGGAAAGGCGGAGGACCCGTTCTCCTGGAAGCACAACGGGGAGCTGGTCTCGGCCCTCGTGACCCCCAACACCTGCGCCAAGTGCCACGCCGCCGAGAACGAGCAGTTCTCGCGCAGCCACCACGCCCGCGCCGGGGAGATCCTAGCCTCGCTCGACAACATCCTCGCCGAGAAGGTCGCGGGCATGCCCGGCAACAACGCCGACGCGGTCAACGGCTGCCTGCAGTGCCACGGCGGCGTGGTCAAGCTCCTCAAAGACGACAAAGGCGTCGTGCGCCGCGAGGGCCCCGAGGGCAAGCCGCGCATCGACCCCACGACCTGGCCCAACTCCGGCATGGGCCGCCTCAACCCCGACGGCTCGAAGGGCTCGTGCAACGCCTGCCACAGCCGCCACTCCTTCGAGGCCAAGCTCGCCCGCAATCCCGAGAACTGCGGCAAGTGCCACATGGGGCCCGACCATCCGCAGATCGAGATCTACAAGGAGTCGAAGCACGGCATCGCCTTCGAGGCCAACCGCGACCGGATGGGGCTCGACAAGGACGAGTGGGTGCTCGGCAAGGACTACTCGGCCGCCCCCACCTGCGCGTCCTGCCACATCTCGAGCTACATGGGCCCGGACGGCAAGGTGGTCGGCAACACGCACGACGTCGGCGAGCGCATCAGCTGGACGCTGCGGCCGGTGGTCAGCGCCAAGCTCAACCTCGTCGTCTTCAAGGACGGCTTCAAGGAGGACTACCCCGACACCCGCGCCGTGCCCAAGGCCGGAGACTCCCTCGAGACCTCGGAGAAGGTCGTCGAAGGCGGCGTGCTCGTCTCGAAGAAGGTGACGCGGGTCGTGGACCGCGTCGTGACCTGGGACAAGCGCCGCGGCGACATGCAGGCGGTCTGCGCCAACTGCCACGGCAAGCAGTTCGTGGGGAACTTCTACGAGCAGTTCGACTCGCTGGTGACCCTCTACAACGAGAAGTTCGCCAAGCCCGCCAAGGGCATCATGGACGAGCTCGTCAAAGACGGCGTGCTGAGCGCCAAGGCGCCCTTCGAGCACAAGGTCCAGTGGGAGTTCTGGGAGCTCTGGCACCACGAGGGCCGGCGCGCCCGCCACGGGGCCAGCATGATGGGGCCCGACTACACGCACTGGCACGGGATGTACGAGGTGGGCAAGACCTTCTACCTCAAGTTCCTGCCTTCGGTCGTCGAGGCCGCGGAACACAAGAGCCCCGAGCTCGGCAAGAAGTGGCGCGCCAAGGTCGACGCGCTGATGGCCAAGGAAGAGCACGTCTGGCAGAAGGGGCTCACGCCCCAGGAAGCCGAGCAGCTGCGCAAGGAATACCAGCAGCGCTACAACCAGTAGCGGGGAAGGGCTAGAGCCCGCGCGCCCGGAGCGTCACGCTCAGGCCGTAGCCCGCGACGACGAGCAGCCAGCCCGCTAGGAGCCCCAGGCTCACGCGCCCCCAGGCCGCCACGCGCGGCCCGGGGGTGAAGCGTCCCTCCACGCGCCCGGCCTGGAACGCCAGCGTCAGCACCCAGGCCAGGACGCTCCCCCCGAGCGCGAAGGTGGCCAAGAAGAGCGCCGTGCTCCCCCAGTCCACCGTGACCCGGTGAGCCGCGATGGAGAAGCCGAAGCGCCCCAAGAGCGCGCCGCGCAGCGCTTCGCGCGCCGCCGCCATGGCCAGGATGACGCCGAGCGTCCCCCCCGCCGCGGGGACGGCCGCCCCCGCCGGGTCCGCGTCGAGGAGCGCGAGCTTGCCCAGATAGGCGACGAGCGCCAGGCCCGCGGCCAGCGCGGCCAGGAAGGCGGGATGCGCGTAGAAAGCCAGAGCCTGCGGCACCGTCAGAAGCCAGGCGAATCCGACGAGCGCCTGCGCGGCCGTGGCCCAGAAGGCCAGCCCGGCGCCCAGCTTCGCCGAGCGCCCCAGCGCCTCCCGGTCCATGTCGGGCCGCGCCCGCAGGTACCAGGCTCGGAGCAGAAGATACAGCCCCGCCGCCGTCCCGGCGGGCACGAGGAAGTGGAGAAAGCGCAGCGGCTCGAAGGCGTGGAGCGCCGTGCCGGAGGTCGCCGCCGTCCCCGCGCCGGCGTACCAGCCCAGCCACTTCTCGGGGGCCAGCGCCTGCATCGAGAAGGCATGCATGAGGGAGCCCGCGCCCAGATAGAGGAGCAGCGCCGCGGCGCCGAAGGCCGCGCCGGCCCGTCCCCCGCCGAGGAACAGGTAGCTCGCCCCGTAGGCCGCCATCATGACGAAGACGAAGCCGATGACCCAGGCCGCCGAGAGCAGGTTCGACGCGTACCAGAACGGGTCGTAGAGGGTCTGCACGAACAAAAGCGGCGCGACGCCCAAGACGATGGCCCCGGAGACGGAGGCCGTGGCCGCCTTCGCGCTCGCCCCGGCCAGGGTCTTCCACTCGGGCGTCCCCCGGACGAAGCCCCACAGCGCCAGGGCCGTCGTCCCGACGGCCAGGTTCACGAAGGCGATGTGCAGGGCGAAGGTCAGCACCATCAGCGCCGCGAAGACCTGCGGGTAGAAAGGCAGGCCGAGCGGGTCCGAGAGCGTCTGGATGAGGGCGGCGGTCTCCATGGCGGTCACTCCGCGGCCTTGGCCAGGAAGGCGGCCAGCGCGCGCTTGTCGGCGTCGTTTCCGATAAAGGGCGGCATGTATGGATAAGCCCCCAGCCCGTCGAGCCACGCGGCGAGGTCCTCGGGCGTGGAGAGCCCTACGCGCCGCACGAGCGCCGGCAGAGGCCTGACCCCGGCCTTGTCGAGCGTATGGCAGGCCGAGCATTCGAGCAAAGCGACCATCCGGCCGGCTTCGACGCGGTTTAAGTCCGTCACCGTGCGCAGCCCCGCGGGGACGAAGGGCGCCGACGCCAGCACGCCCTCACTCGCTAGGCGCGGGAGCTGGGCCGCCGCCCCCTTGGCCGGCAGGTCGCCGACGACGAAGCCGCTCGAGACCATATAGCCGGGCAGGACCCAGGGCTTGCGCCCGAGCTCCCGGGCGCGCTCGAAGGCGAAGATCCCCGCGAAGAGGACCGCCACCGCCGCCAGGGCCGGCACGAAGCGCGCGGCGCGCGGACGCCAGGCCAGCCCGGCGAAGTAGAGCGCCGTCACGACCGGCGCCCACAGCATCGCGGCCTTAAGGCCCGGCGTCAGGAGGGCGTCGAGCGTGCCGCGCACAGCCTCCGGCAGGGAGGCGCGGTACCAGAGGAGGCAGGGCGCCGCGAGGGCGAGGCCGGCCAGGCCCCACAGGCCGGCCGCGCGCACCACGAAGTCCCGGGCCGGGCCCGCGGGCTCCCGCGCCGCGACCACGACGGCGTACACCGCCGCGATGGAGAACATGGACGTCGTCCGGAAGAAGAGCTGGGGCCAGTAGCTCTGGTTGAAGAAGCCGTCGAAGAACGCGCCCGTCGTGTTCCACGCGCCCGGGGTCATCATGAAGGTCAGGATGCCCACGATGACGACCATCGTCAGCCAGGAGGCCGCCGCGAAGACGAGGCCCAGGCGCAGGTGCGTGCGCTCGTCGAGCTTGTCGAAGGTGTAGGCGTAGACGAAGATGCCCGAGACCTCGATCAAGAAGAACACCCACTCGGTCGCCCACCCCCAGACGAAGTTGTGGATCAAAGCCGAGATGCCGCGCGGGCTGGCGGCGGTGGCGGCGAACCAGATGCCGACCCCGCTCAGCGAGCCGAACACATAGCAGAACACCAAGATGAACTTCGCGTAGCGGCGCACGAAGGGCATGAGCTCCGGCCGCCCCTCGAGCACGGCCTTGCGCTCGAGCCAGACGTTGAGCCACATCGCGCTGACCGACAGGTGGGACGGGAGGATGTGAAACGTCGCGATGAGGCCGAGGACCATCCCGGCCGTCAGGTGCGGAACTTCCCAGATGGGATACATGGAGGCCCCCGGTCCCTGCGGACCTCCTTTCGGCCACGCAACGGGCCCGCCACCGCGCCGGATTTGACCTTCTCTTGACCGGCCTCTGACTCCTGTCAGAGGCCCCCCGGCTATCCTACCGGGAGACGCCTCCGCCGCACCGGCGGAGGGGAGGGACTATGAAGACGACCACGATGCTGACGGCGTTCTTGGCGTTGGGGCTGTCGCAAGCTCTCGCGCAGGACGCGCCGCCTCCACCGACGCCGTTGCCGCCGCCGGAGGAGACGACGCCTCCCAGCCCTCCGCCCGAGGAGCCGCCGCCGCTCCCGGACTGGAAGAACAAGGGCTCGCAGAAGCAGGGCGAAAAGCTGGCCGCCCAGTTCGGCGTGACCCAGCAGGAGGTCTTCGACCTGCGCGCCAAGGGCCTCGGCTGGGGCGAGGTGCGCCATGCCCTCGCCATCGCCCGCAAGGCCGACCAGCCGGTGTCCGAGGTCCTCAAGCTCCGCGACTCCGGGATGGGCTGGGGGAAGATCGCCCAGCATTACGGTTTCAAGCTGGGCGAGGCCGAACGCGGCGCGGTCAAGGGCAAGGACAAGGACGAGGCCCGCGACGACACGCGCGACGCGGTCGGCGAACGCCGTGACGAAGGCCGCGGGTTCGACCGCGGCGGCGAGCGCGGCCGGTCGGACGCGCGCGGCGGCGAACGCGGACGCTCGGGCGAGCGGGGCCACGGACGCGGCGGCCCGCCGGCCGGGAGCCGCGGAGGGGGCCGGCGTTGACCCTCCTCGCGGTGCTGTTCTGGGCCCTCGCGGCGCCGGCCGGCGCCGCCGAGGGTCCGTCGTTCGGGGCGGGCACCTCGTTCGCGGCCGGGACGGGGCGTTATTGGCGCCTGGCGCTGTCCGGTGACGCGCAGTGGACGCTCCCCCCCTGGGCGCCCTACGGCTGGGCCGAGTTCGCCGCCGACCGCTACGCGAGCCACCGCTTCGCCTTCGGCGGCGGCACCTGGCACGAGCTCGACGAGGACGTCCGGGTCAAGGGCGGCCTCTCCTATGCGGTGGGGCGCTACCGGGACACGGACCTGGGCTCGCACGCGGTGACGCTCGAGACCGGCGCGGAGCGGCGCTTCGAGGGGGGCACGGCCGGGGCCGAATACCTCTACACCACCGGGGCGCTCGGCCGGAGCGGGGGCAGCGTCGAGCGCAACCGCGGAGGCCAGCTCCGCCGCACCCGGAGCAGCGCGGGGCCTTCCTTCACCGACCACACCCTCGCCGCCTACGGGCGCATCCCGTCGGGGGAGACGACGGTGGGCCTGCGCGTCGCGCTGGACGTCCTGTCGGACGACGACGACGTCTTAAGCGAGACCCTGAGCTGGAAGCTGCCCATCGCGGAGGAGACTTGGCTGACCCCCGCGCTGACGCTCGAGGAAGGGCGCGACACGGCGGCTATCCTGTCGCTGGCGCTGTACCGGACGTTCTAATTGGTGCCAGGCGCTCGGAAGTTCGGAAGTTGGGAATTTACGCGCCTCGGGCGCGTGCCTTCGAGGATTGCGCAACGGCGCGCAATCCTCGAAGTCCCTCTCCTTGAACGACGAGAATCACAAATTCAGGACGGTCCCATCCAAGGCGGAATGGTGATACATTTTCAATTTGAGGAAATCCCTAATAAACGGCACGGAAGAGTCCTGTACTCCCGCTCCGCCGTTCATTGAGTGGAGGTTCGAGGATTCCCGCCGTTGGGAATCCTCGAACCCACGCGCCCGAAGCGCGTAAACATCGCCGTTAGAAGCCCTAGACGTGATAGCCCGACAGGGTCTTCACGTAGTTGGCGCGCTCGAAGGCGGCGGGGTCGGCGCACGCGCGCTGGCTCATCGAGCCTTTAAGCTGCGCGACGGAGGCGTATTCGTGCTCCTCCATCCACTGGGTGAGCCCGTCGAGCACCGTCTTCACGTGCCCGGGGCCGCGGCGCAGGAGCTCGGCCGCCATCATCGTCACGTCGGCCCCCACCATCAGCATCTTGAGCGCGTCCTCGTGGTTCTGCACGCCGCCGGTCGCGGCCAGGCTGGCCCCGCGCACTTTACCATGCAGCAGCGCGATCCAGGTCAGCGGCAGGCGCTGGGCCTGCGGGCCGCTCAATAAGAGCCGCGAACGGACCTCGAGCGCCTCGAGGTCGATGTCCGGCTGATAGAAGCGGTTGAAGAGGACCAGGCCGTCGGCCCCCGCCGAGACGAGGCGCGCGGCCATGTTCGCCAGCGAGCTGTAGTAGGGCCCGATCTTGACCGCCAGCGGGATCTTGATGCGCTTGCGCACGTCGCGGACCACGGTCAGCGCGTCCTCTTCGACGCGCTCGCCGGGGACGTCCGGGTCGGCGGCCACGCGGTAGATGTTGAGCTCGAGGGCGTCGGCCCCGGCCTCGGCCAGGCGCTCGGCGTAGGCGCTCCAGCCGCCCGGCGTCTCGCCGTTCAAGCTCGCGATGACGGGGATGCCCAAAGACTCCTTGGCACGCCGCACGCGCTCGAGGTGCTGGTCCGGCCCCAAGGTGAAGTCCTCGGGGACCGGCAGATAGGAGGTGGACTCGGGGTGCTGCTCGGAGCCGTGCGACACCCAGTGCCGCAGCGAGCGCTCGTCTTGGCGCAGCTGCTCCTCGAAGAGGGAGGGCAGGACCACGGCCGCCGCGCCGGCGTCTTCAAGGCGCTTGAGGTTGTCCAGGGACTCCGTCGCCGGGCAGGCCGAGGGCACGAGCGGGTTCTCGAGCATGAGCCCCAAGTACCGCGTGCTCAGGTCCACTAGGCCCCCCCGCCCGGCCCGGCCAGGTGCCGCCAGCGCCGCTCGACGTCGGCCTGCGCGAGCTTGAGCAGGCGCTCGGCCGAGGCCGGGTCGGCGGCCTCGAGCATCTTATAGCGCGTCTCGCGGTAGGCGTAGTCCTTAAAGGAGATCTTGGGGGCCCCCGAGTCGAGCTGCAGGGCCTTCTCCCCGCGCAGCTCGCGCGAGGGGTCGTAGCGCAAGAGCGGCCAGTGCCCCGAGTCCACCGCGCGCTTCTGCTGGGCCAGGCCCTGGCGCATGTCGAACCCGTGGGCGATGCAGGGCGAGTAGGCGATGATGATGGCGGGGCCCGGATACGCGTCCGCCTCGAGGAACGCCTTCACGGTCTGGGTGTCGTCGGCGCCGAAGGCGACGCGCGCGACGTAGGCGCCCCCGCCCGTCATCGCCAGGGCGGCCAGGTCCTTGCGCGCGGTGGGCTTGCCCGACGCCGCGAACTTGGCCACCGCCGCGCGCCCGGTGGCCTTCGAGGCCTGCCCGCCGGTGTTCGAATAGACCTCGGTGTCGAGGACGAGGAGGTTGACCTTGCGGCCCGAGGCCAGCACGTGGTCGAGGCCGCCGTAGCCGATGTCGTAGGCCCAGCCGTCGCCGCCGACCACCCAGACGCTCTTCTTGACGAGCGAATCGGCCAACGCCAGGAGGTCCTTGAGCTCTCCGTCCGTCGGGGAACCGAGCGCCGAGCGCAGGCGCGCCACGCGCGCGCGCTGGGCCTCGAGCCCGGCGGCGTCGTCTTGGTTCGCGTCCAGGAGCTCGCGCGCCAGCGCCTCGCCGACGTCCTTGGCGCGGGCCGCGAGGAGCGCCTTCGCGCGGCGCTCCTTGACGTCGTAGCTCAGCCGGTAGCCCAGGCCGAACTCGGCGGCGTCCTCGAAGAGGGAGTTGGACCAGGCCGGGCCGCGGCCGTCGGGGCGCTTGGCCCAGGGGGTCGTCGGGAGGTTGCCGCCGTAGATGGAGGAGCAGCCGGTCGCGTTGGCCACGGCCAAGCGGTCGCCGAAGAGCTGGGTGAGGAGCTTGAGATACGGCGTCTCGCCGCAGCCGGCGCAGGCCCCCGAGAACTCGAAGAGCGGCGTGCGCAGCTGGGAGCCTTTGACGCTCGCGTTCGACACCCCGGCCAACGGGGCGTCCGGCAGCCGCTCGAAGAACGCGAAATTCTCGCGCTCGGCCGCGACGAGCGGCGCGACGGGCGCCATGTTGAGGGCCTTCAGGCGCGTCTCCTCCTTGTTCTTGGCCGGGCAGGCCTCGACGCACAGGCCGCAGCCGGTGCAGTCCTCGGGAGCCACCTGCACCGTGTAGCGCGTCCCTTCGGGCAGGTCGCGGCCGCGCCAGGCCACGGCCTTGAAGGTGCCGGGCGCGTTCGCCGCGGAGGCGGCCGGGTAGGCCTTCACGCGCACCGCCGCATGCGGGCAGACGAACGCGCACTTGTTGCACTGGATGCACCAGCGCTGGTCCCAGACCGGCACCTCGTCGGCGACGCCGCGCTTCTCGTAGCGCGCGGTGGCCGTTGGGAAGGTCCCGTCGGCCGAGAGGGCGCTGACCGGCAGGTCGTCGCCGCGGCCGGCCATGATGGGCCGCACGACGGAGCGGACGAACTCGGGGACGTCCTCGTGGACGGGCGCCGGGACCGGGGTCTCGGGGAGGCTCGCGGGCACGGGAACCTCGGCCAGTCGCGCGAGCGAGGCGTCCACCGCCGCGCAGTTCTTGCGCACGAGCTCCTCGGACTTGCGGCCGTAGGTCTTCTCGATGGCGTGCTTCATCGCCGAGGCCGGGTCGGCCACGACCTTGGCCAGCGCGAAGAAGGCGGCCTGCATCGGGATGTTGATGCGCCCGGGCAGCCCCGCCTCGCGGGCGACCGCCGCGGCGTCCATCACGAAGAACTTCATCTTGCGCTCGACGAGCCCGCGGCGCACCGCGGCGGGCAGGCGCGCGAAGGCCTCCGCCGCCGGGGCGGAGGTGTTGAGCAGGAACACGCCGCCGTCGGCCGCGCGCTCCAGCACGTCCACCCGCGTCAAGAGCGACTCCTGATGGCAGGCCGTGAAGCGCGCCTTGCGCACCAAGTCCGAGGTCAGGAGCTCACCCGGCCCAAAGCGCAGATGGGACACCGTCATCGACCCCGACTTCTTCGAGTCGTAGACGAAGTACGCTTGGACGTTCAGTCCGGTCTCCTCGGCGATGATCTTGATGGAGTTCTTGTTGGCGCCGACGGTGCCGTCCGAGCCCAGGCCGTAGAAGACGGCGCCGGTGGCCGAGGGGTCCTCGGGGAAGGCGGCCTCGTCGTAGTCGAGGGACAGGCGCGAGACGTCGTCGCGGATGCCGACGGTGAAGCGCCGGGCCGGGGCGGCTTTCGCGAGCTCGGCGAAGGCGGCCGCCGCCATCGCGGGGGTGAACTCCTTTGACGAGAGGCCGTAACGCCCGCCGATGAGCGTCGGGCGCGTCCCGCCGAAGCGCGGCGAGCCCTCGGCCGCGTGCTCCTCGAGCGCCGCGGCGACGTCCAGATAGAGCGGCTCGGCGGGCGCGCCGGGCTCCTTGGTGCGGTCGAGGACGGCGATGGCGCGCGTCGAGGCCGGCAGAGCGCCGATGAAGCGGCGCCAGTCGAAGGGGCGGTAGAGGCGCACGACGAGGACGCCGGTCTTGCCGCCCGCGGCCTCGGCGGCGACGCGCGCCGCCCCGGCGCCCGAGCCCATCAGCACGAGCACGCGCTCCGCGTCGGCGGGGCCGTAGTAGTCGAAGAGGCCGTAGCGCCGGCCGGTGCGCTCCTCGAGGCGAGCGAAGGCGTGCACCACCGCCTCGGCGCAGTGGCTGTAGTACGGGTTGACCGCCTCGCGGGCCTGGAAGCACACGTCGGGGTTCATCGCGGTCCCGCGCAGGACCGGGCGCTCGGGGTCGAGCGCGCGGCGCCGGTGCGCGCGCAGGGCCCAGCCGTCGAGCATGGCCTTGAGGTCGTCTTGCGAGAGCAAGCTCACGCGCTGGATCTCGTGCGAGGTGCGGAAGCCGTCGAAGAAGTGCAGGAAGGGGATGCGCGCGCGCAGCGTCGCGGCGTGGGACACGGCCGCGAAGTCGTGGGCCTCCTGCACGGTGGAGGCGCACAGCATCGCCCAGCCGGTCTGGCGGGCGGCCATGACGTCGGCGTGGTCGCCGAAGATGGAGAGGGCCGAGGTCGCCAGCGAGCGCGCGGCCACGTGGAAGACGGCCGGCGTGAGCTCGCCGGCGATCTTGTACATGTTGGGGATCATCAGCAAAAGGCCTTGGCTCGCCGTGAAGGTGGTGGTGAAGGCGCCCGTGGTGAGCGCGCCGTGCGCCGCGCCGGCGGCCCCGGCCTCGCTCTGCATCTCGACGACTTCGGGCACGGAGCCCCAGAGGTTCTTCTTGCCGACCGCGGCCCAGGCGTCGCAGGACTCGCCCATCGGGGAGGAAGGTGTGATGGGGTAGAGGACGACGACCTCGCTATAGGCGTAGGCCGCGCGGGCGGCGGCCTCGTTTCCGTCCATCGCTTCGGTTTGACGTGATTCAGGCAGGGCCATACGCCCTGCCTACTAGCAACGGTTTTGCCGAGATTCCAGGCCAATCACCCTAAATCCGTAGAAAATCGCAGTTTGCGCACTTCGAGCGCGCGGCTTCGCGGATTCCCAACGGCGGGAATCCTCGAAGCTCCCCTCCGTGAACGGCGGAGCGGGAGTACGCTTTCAGGTCTAGTTATCCACGACCAAGCGGGCAAATTCGAACAAAATAATGCTGTAAATTTCAGGGGGAATTACCGCCAAAATGGCGGTAAATTCTGCTTAAAATGGCTGGCGAATTTTTATCAAATTCGACCACTTACCCTTGTGGATGAGTCGGGAAATCCGAGCGCGGACCGGAGGGGGCCGTCCCGGATTCCGACCATTCGACGTTCATTGAGGGGAGGTTCGAGAGTGCGGCCGTCTGCACTCTCGAACCCACGCGCCCGGGGCGCGTAAATTCTACTCTCCCGATTCGAGGTCCCGAACCTTGAGGTAGAGCGCGCCGGCCAGGAAGGCGATGACGAAGGTCGAAAGCCCCAGGCCCACGCGGCGGTCGCGGAAGTCCTTGACCGCGTCCTGCGCGGCCTGGAGGGCTTTCCCGGAGGCGGCCTTTCCCTCCCCGGCGACCTTGGCCACGGCCTCCGGGCTGAAGGTGTGGACCGCGGTCCGGGCCTGGTACATGGAGGTCCGCGCCCCGTCCAGCGCGTCGCGGGCGTCGGCCATGTCCATGCCCTTCTCCTCGGCCTGGGCGATGGCGGCCTCGGCCGCGCGGTAGGAGGACTCGCCCGTGTCGAGCTCCGCCTTGAGCGCGGCCGCGACCGCGCGCGGCTTGGAGGAAGACGCGTGGCAGCGGGCGCAGAGCGCCGCGTCGCCGGCCAGCAGGGCGCTCGTGGGCTTCTGGACGGCGTGCGCGGTGTGGCAGGTAGCGCAGGCATGGAAGCCCGCCTTCGCCCAGGGCTTCGACATCGGGCTGTTCTTGAAGAACTCCATGTTATTGACGTGGCACATGCCGCAGACCTGCCCGATGCCGGCGACGCCGGGCGGCGCCGCCCCGTGGTTGCCGTGGCAGGTGTTGCAGGCCGGCGCGGCCGTGTCGCCCCGCCCGAGCAGGGCCTTGCCGTGCACGCTGTCCTTGTACTCGGCCACCACCGTCGCGGGGAGCTTGTGGGCGGCCATCTTCTTTGAGTCGGCGTGGCAGCGCGCGCAGGTGTCGGGGACGTTCTTGACGTAGACCGAGGACGTCGGGTCCTTCGGCGGACGGATGGAGTGCGCGGGGTGGCAGCTCGCGCAGGTGGCGACGTCCGTGTCGCCGGCCTTAAGGCGCAGGCCGTGATTGCTCGTCGCGTACTTGGCCGCCTGGTCGGTGGGCAAGGACGGGTTGTAGCGGCGCATGTATTTGGGGTCCGAGTGGCACTTGCCGCAGAACTGCGACATCTGGGCGGGCTCGGGCTTGCCCGCGAAGCCTTTCGCGGGGTCCATGGCCTCGGCCATGTCCTCCTTCGTCGGGTCGCCGCCGTGGCAGGCGGCGCAGGAGAGGCCCTTCTCCCGATGGATGTCGCGCGCGAAGGAGCCTATGACGGCGGCGTTCCTCTCGTCGAGGGCCGCGTGGCAGCTCACGCAGGAGTCGGCGGCGCGTGCGGCCGGCGCGGCGGCCAGCAGGAGGGCGGCCAGGAGCTTCATGACAGGTGCCCCCACACGGTCATCGCGGCCAGCACCGCCAGCGAGACCCAGCCGAACAGGTTCACCGCGCGGTCGCGGCGCTCCTCGGGCAGGACCCGGTCCCAGAACGGGACTGCGACGAAGAGGAGCCCGGCCAGGCTCACGACCCCGATGCCCACGAGCTCGCCCGAGACCGGCCCGATCTTGCCGGGCAGGATCTTGAGGAACTGGTACTGGGCGAGGAAATACCACTCGGGCTTGATGCCGGCCGGCGCCGAGGCCAGGGCGTCGGCCTTCTTGCCGAGCTCCCAGGGCAGGAACACGGCCAGCGCGCAGACCGCGTTCAAGACCAAGAGCCACAGGATGGCGTCGCGGAGGATGAAGTTGGGGAAGAAGGGCATCGTCTTCTTGGCCTTGTCGGTGTCGGCCATGCCCTGGACCTGCACGAACAGCAGGTGCACCCCCATCAGGCTCGTGAGGAGCGCCGGGAGGATGGCGACGTGCAGGCCGAAAAAGCGCGAGAGGGTCGCGCCGGTGACCTCCTCGCCGCCGCGCACGATTTTGAGCAGGAAGTGCCCCACGAGCGGGACCTGCCCGATGATGTCGGTACCGACCTTGGTCGCGAAATAGGCCAGCTCGTTCCAGGGCAGCAGGTAGCCGCTGAAGCCGAAAGCCATCGCCAAGCCCATCAGCGCGCAGCCCGTGACCCAGGTCAGCTCGCGCGGCTTGCGGTAGGCCTTCATGAAGAGGACGCTCAGCATGTGAATGAAGACGAAGAGCACCATCAGGTTCGCGCCCCAGGAGTGCACCGAGCGCATCAGCCAGCCGAAGGGGACCTTCGTGATGATGTAGCGGACGCTCTCATAGGAGGCGTCCGTGCCGACCCGGTAGTACATCAGGAGCAAGATGCCGCTGGCGACCTGCAGCAGGAACAAGAACGCGCACACCCCGCCGGCGTAGTAGAACACGCTGCCGCGGTGGATAGGCACGCGCTTGTGGCTGGCGAACTCGACGAGGCCTTTGACGTCGAAGCGCTCGTCGAGCCAGCCGAAGGCCGAGCAGAGGAGCCCGTTCACGCCGTCTCCCTCAGCACGAGGAGGTCCTCGCCCTGCACCTTGACCGTGTACTTGTCGAGCGGGCGGGGCGGAGGTCCGGACACGTTCTTTCCGCTCAAGTCGTACTTCCCGTTGTGGCACGCGCACCAGACCAGGTCCTCGTCCTTCTTGTACTGGACGATGCAGTCGAGGTGCGTGCAGGTGGCGCTCAGCGCGTGGAACCCCCCCTTGGCGTCCCGGATGACGATGATGGGGTGGCGCCCGAACTTGAGGATCTTGCTGGCTCCGTCCCCGAAGTCCTTGACCGTCCCGACCTTGAGCACGTCCGGCTGGGCCTCGGTCTGCTCGGCCGGCAGCAGAAAGCGCAGGACGGGGTAGACCATCGAGGCCAGGAAACCGGCCCCGCCCGCCCCGACGGCCAGATTGAGGAAAGTCTTTCGGTTCATGATGGTTGTCGTAGCCGCGTATGACCGGCGTCAGAGTTATAGCAACAAAAGCGCCACCCCATGCCGATTTCGCGGCCCGGAGCGGCCTGCGCTAGACCGGCGGGGACACCAAGTGCCGCGGGCCCGCCGGCCGCCGTCCGTGCTTGCGCCCGGACACGACGGACGGCTCGGGGAACCAGCGCTCCAACGCCAAGGTCAGAGCGCAGCCGGCCAACCCGAGGCCCCACAGCAGAATCCCCACCGCTACGCCGCAGACCGCCCAAGCGGCGACGATGGACAAAGACGTCGCGATGAATCCGATGGAGCTCATCGCACCCCTCCTCCCCCATGATACGCCGGGGCGGGGAGGGGTCAATGACCGAGGTCAGCGAGGGGTCTGCCTTCGGGGCGAAGCTCCCCGGTGAGGACCGGGAGGGTCATCTTAAGGAAGAGCGTATAGAGGAGCAGGCCGAAGCCCCAGATGCCGGCGCAGATGAGCCACTCGTTGAGCGTCGGGAAGTACTCGACGATCTCGCCGAGCTGGGTCGGGATGAAGGCCGGCACCACGAGGCCCATGCCCTTCTCGATCCAGATGCCCACGATGGCCAGCCCGCAGGCGATATCGAGGTATTTGAGGCTCCGGGAGACGGGGAGCACGAGCAAGGTCAGCGCGACGAGGTCGAGCGCCATCGCGGTCCAGATCCAGGGCACGAGGCCGTAGTGGCCGTGCAGGCCGAAGAAGAGGTACTTGGCCGAGGCGACGTGGGCCGAGTCGGTGTAGAACTCCTTGAAGAGCTCGCAGAAGAGCAGGAACACGTTGATGACCATCGAGACCTGCACGATGCTGCGCAGCATCATCAGCGCCTTGTCCTCCACCTTGTAGTTCGTCACGCGGCGGATGACCTGCAAGGTCAGGATGAGGAACCCGGGGCCGGCCGTGAAGGCCGAGGCCAAGAAGCGCGGCGCGACGATGGCGGAGTTCCAGAACGGCCGCCCGCCCAGGCCCACGTAGAGGAACGCCGTCACCGTGTGGATGCTGATGGCCCAGAAGATGGCGACGAACACGAAGGGCAGGTAGAAGGCCTTGGTCGGCTTGCGCCCCTCGTAGACGCAGTAGACGAGGTAGCCGCAGATGTGGGCGTTCAGGGCCAGGTAGCCGTTTAAGACGATGACGTCCCAGCTGAGCATCGAGATGGGCCAGTTGAACTTCCCGATGCCGGGGATCATGTGCCAGAAACGGTCGGGGCGGCCCAGGTCCACGGTCACGAAGAGCAGGCACATGACGATGACGGCGACCGCCAGGAGCTCCCCGAGGATGACCACGTCGTGCAAGGTCTCGTCCTTGTAGACGTAGACCGGGATGACGAGCATCACGGCCGCGGCGGCCATGCCCACCAGGAAGGTGAAGTTCGCGATGTAGAGGCCCCAGGAGACCTGGTCCGACATCCCGGTCGTCATCAGGCCCGCCGCGAACTGCTTGCAGTAGGCGTTGAGCCCCAAGAGGGCCACGGCGGTCAACGCGGTCATCCAGGTGAAGTAGCGCCAGTCGCCGTCGATGGTGCGCTGGAGGCAGCGCCAGACGAAGCGCGAATACTCCTTGAGCTCGAGGAAGATGTCGTTCACAGGTCGAAGTAGTAGTAGAACCGCGGCAAAGTCCCCACTTCCTCCTTTAGGACGTAGACCCGCTTGTTCTTGATGATCTGGGAGACCTCGCTGTCCGGGTCGAGGAGGTTCCCGAACTTGCGGGAGCCGGTCGGGCAGACCTCGACGCAGGCGGGGTATTTGCCCTCGCGAGTGCGGTGCAGGCAGAACGTGCACTTCTCGACGACGCCCTTCGGACGCGGGCGGTTCGACAGGTATCCCATGTCCGGGTTGACGTCCTCTTTGGGCAAGGACGGCTTGGCGAAGTTGAAGCGCCGGGCGTAGTAGGGGCAGGCGGCCATGCAGTAGCGGCAGCCGATGCACCAGTTGTAGTCGATGACCACCACGCCGTCGGGCTCCTGCCAGGTGGCCTTCACCGGGCAGGCCTTCACGCAGGGGGCCTTCCGGCACTGATGGCACTGCACCGGCATGTAGTAGAAGCCCTCTTCGGGGACCTGGCCCTCGTAGTGGTGGTCCGAGGTCTCTACGTCGATGGAGCCCTTACGCATCTTGAGGACCCGGATGTACTGGAGCTGGGGGTCGCGCGACTGGTTGTTCTCTTCAACGCACGCGTACACGCACTTTCGGCATCCGATGCAGCGGCCGATGTTGAGGGCGTAGCCGAACTCGACGCCCGGGATGGGGGGCGGGTCCTTGAGGTTCGGGCGCACGCCGGTGTCCTTCTCCACCTGCTTGGCGATGCGCTCCAAGATGGCCTTCTTGTCCTCGGGCGTGAGCTCCGTGTAGTGCTTCTGGAGGAACTCTTCTAGGCTCGGCAGGTCGGCGACGTCCTTTAAGGGGGCCAGCGCGGCGGCCGTGGCCGCGACGGCGCTCGTCGCCATCCCGGCGAGGAACGCCGCGCGGGACATCCCGCCTTCGGGCGGCAGCTCGGGGTCGCTCACGAGGCCTCCCCATGCCCGGCCTTCTCGCCGTGGCCCGCCTCGCGGGTGCGGGGGTTCACGTGCGGCGGCGGCGCGGCCTGGATGGCCTTGAAGACGGGCCAGTGCGGGTCGTGGCAGGCGATGCAGACGGTGGTCTTGGGCCCGCCCTTGGCCTTGTCCCAGGCGCCGGTGCGGCGGCCGTGGGCGCCCAGGTTCCAGTCGCGGAAGGTGGTGCCGTGGCACTTGGCGCACAGGAGCTGCACGTCGGCGAGCTTGATGGGGGTCCCGTCGAAGTTCGAGAAGTCCGTGGGGTCGGCGCGGTGGTGGCAGTTGTAGCAGTGCTGGTTGCGGCCGTGCTGGAGCTTCTTGGCCTCGTGGAAGACGCCCTTCTCCTTGGGGTTCCCGGTGGCGGGCTCGAGGCCCTCGTGGCAGGAGGCGCACGGCGCCCCGTCGAAGAGCATCTTCGTGGGGACCTTGCGCACGGTGGCGGGGTCCGAATACTCGGGCTTGAGCGGCGGGATGCCGTCCAAGCCGGGCCCCTCGCCGAGGAGGTCCTTGGCGAACACGACGGCGAGGAGGAGGAAGGCCCCCGCGCAGGCCGCTAAGACTCCGCGGGTCATTTCTGC
>SCTT01000437.1 GCA_004322435.1 bacterium | reverse complement strand
GCCTGCGGGAGAGGGCGGGGTGAGGGCTCCTAAGGACGTCGCGGACCTCCTCGACAAGTGGGACCTCTACATCGGCCCCGTGGTCGTGTCCGGCCTCGGCGCCGGCGTCCCCGGCCGCGCGGACAAGGTTTTCCGCGAGGACGCGATGGACGTGCTGCTCGCCGGCCAGAACCTCATCGACCGGCTGCCCGAGGAAGAGCTCCACAAGCAGGTGGACAAGAACCTCGAGCGCGTGGTCAAGTCCGAGACGGGCAACCACGGCTTCGAGCGCCTCGAGTCCATCGAGCAGGTCATCCGGCTCGCCGGCCAGGCCGGCACCTTCGACTTCGCCGGCGAGTTCGGCGTGCGCGGCTCCATCTCGAGCCTGATGGACCGCTCCGCCCAGCTGGCGCTGGCCGCGGGGCTGCTGGCCTTAAAGGACGCCAAGATCCCGCTCGTGCGCCACTACAAGCGCTCGACGACCGGCAAGATGATCCCCACCTCGTGGGCCTTGCCGGCCTCCTTGCAGAACGAGACCGGCGTCATCATGGCCACCGCCTGGCCCGGCCTCGAAAGCCTCATCGAGGACGTCTCGCGCTACTTCACGCACAAGTACGCCGGAAAGCCGCAGAAGCTGGTCTGGGAGATGTACGACCGGATGCTCGGCGCGGTGAAGGACCCCGCCGACCGCAAGGCGCTGACCGACTGGTACGTCGAGACGCGCGCCTCTTTGCCCGAGGCGGGCGGGGAAGGCGACGTCTACAAGTTCTCCCGGAGCTTCTTGTTCCGCGTGCTGGCCCTGGGCCATGCCCAGACCGCCCAGTTCATCCGCGCGAAGGGCCCCTGCACGCAGGTCAACGCCGCCTGCGCGTCCACGACCCAGGCCGTCGGCATCGCCGAGGACTGGATCCGCACCGGCCGCTGCAAGCGCGTGCTGGTCGTCTCCGCCGACGACATCACGAACCCCAACATGATGTCGTGGCTGGGCACGGGCTTCTTGGCCTCGGGCGCCGCGACCACCAAGGACGTCGTCAGCGAGGCGGCCCTGCCCTTCGACCGCCGCCGCAACGGCATGATCATCGGGATGGGCGCCTCGGCGCTCGTCATCGAGGACGGCCGCAAGGCGCAAGAACGCGGCGTGACTCCCTTGGCCGAGCTGTTGGCCAGCCAGTTCGAGAACAGCGCCTACCACGTCACGCGCCTTTCGACCCGCCACGTCGCCGAGACGATGGACCGCCTGGTCGCCAAGGCCGAGAAGCGCTACGGCCTGCGCCGCTCGGACATCGCCGCCAAGATGCTCTTCATGTCGCACGAGACCTACACCCCGGCCCAGGGCGGGAGTTCCGCCGCGGAGGTCGAGGCCTTGAAATCGACCTTCGGCGCCGACACGCCCAAGGTCGTCGTGACGAACACGAAGGGCTTCACCGGGCACTCGATGGGCGCCAGCCTCGAGGACGTCATCGCCATCCGCGCGATGAACGCCGGCAAGCTCCCGCCCATCGCCAACTATAAGGAACCCGACCCGAACCTCGCGGGCATCACGCTCTCGAAGGGCGGCGCGTACGATTGCGAGTTCGCGCTGCGCTTGGGCGCCGGCTTCGGCTCCCAGATCGCGATGACGCTGATGCGGCGGACCTGGAAGGAAGGCGCGGCCCTGCGCGTCGACGCCCCGCGCCATCAGGCCTGGCTCGCCGCCGTCAGCGGCCACGCGAACCCCGAGCTCGAGGTCGTGCACAACACCCTGCGCCTTAAGGACGCCGGGGCGCCGACCCGCGCGACCGAAGGGGACGAGGAGGCGGGGACCCCTCACCCCATCCCTCTCCCGCAAGCGGGAGAGGGAGCCAAGGCCCCTTCTCTCCCTCTCCCGCGTTCGGGAGAGGGCGGGGTGAGGGCACATCTCGATGAGGCGGCCGTGACGAAGGAGATCGTCGCCCTCGTCACCCAGAAGACCGGCTACCCGGCCGAGATGCTGGAACTCGACCAGCTCGCGGCCTGCTTTTCGAGCGGCGTGCGGCCGAGCAGC
>SCTT01000436.1 GCA_004322435.1 bacterium | reverse complement strand
CAAGCGGACATCGATGGGACGTCCGGCGCGACGCTGGGCTTCCAGCTCACCCAGGCCGTCGTCGCGAAGCTCGTGTTCGCGCTGCTCTTGGCCGCGATGTCCTTCTACTACCTGCACACCGGCCGCCGGCACAACGACCCGGGGCGGCTCCTGTGGGCCGCGGTGTTCGGCGTGCTGACGCTCCTGGCGCTCGCGCTCCCCACCTGAAATACGGGCGTAACACGGACCGGGCATCCTACGGGCATGGACAACATGCTCGCCTCCCTCGACATCCGTGACGCCGCCGTCGTGGCCCTCACCGTGTTCTGGACCCTGTCGGTGTTCGTCGTGCGCTCGCGCCCCCGGCGCGTCGCCGCCGAAGTCTCCCCCGACCTCCCGGTCCTTTCCCGGTAACGGTTCCTTCGCAAAGGAGGGACGGCGCCCGGTCCTCCCCCGGGCGCCGTCCCTCCTCCTTTATAGGGGCTCCAGGTTCGATTCCGTTGAGGAAAGCCGTACAATCTGCAGACGCTCCCATAGCTCAACGGATAGAGCACGCGCCTTCTAAGCGTGGGATCCAGGTTCGATTCCTGGTGGGAGCACTCCCCCCCTCGCATTTGGCTGCGTAAAGACTCCTTTGCTCCGCACCAATCAATAGGCCTTATGGCAGAGAAGTTGATTCTCTTGAGATGCGGAGTCTCCAA
Source organism: bacterium (assembly GCA_004322435.1). Lineage (GTDB taxonomy): Bacteria > Elusimicrobiota > Elusimicrobia > UBA1565 > UBA1565 > SCTT01. Next base: position 9,864 of record SCTT01000436.1, on the reverse strand, counting down.
TGAGCCTGTTTTTGGCGCGCGAACCAAGAATCGCAATGAGCCCCGCGGCAAGCGCGATGGTTCGAAACAAGCTGGCTACCTCGGGTTTACGGGCTCCGGTTCTGTGCATATTCCGGGGTGTGTCGGAAGCTGACGGAAGTGAAACTTGGCAATTGTATGCTCGAGAATTCGATGACCTGTCGCCAATCTTCGTTAGGGAAGTCGAGGGCGTCTTAGTTTGGATGATTGCTGGAAACCTACTTATCGACGAATTAAGAATCGATTTGAATGCCGAAGGCCTTTCAATTTCGGAGCACTGGGAAAGTCAACTTCCCTATCAGGCAGGGCCTCGTGCCAAGGTTCCCCGCATGGAGGACTTCGGGTTAAGGCAATCCCATCTGCCGGACTTAATTCCAATAGTGACGTACCGCCTCAGCATCTTTGCCGTGATACTCGCGCTCAGCGTCTCAAACCTGCATTTTCACATCCTAGGGGCGATTGTCGCTGCCGGGACCATCCTTCACGCTTGCCTCAAGGTGTTTCCTGGGAGGCTTGGACAGTGGATGTTCCTCGTGGGGCTACTCCTTGCAGGGAGCGTCATCGGATGGAATGTTGACGGCAATCTCTTCATGGTCGGCATGAAGGGGGCCCTCCCGATTCTTCTAGCCTATTCCACGATCTTGGCGGGCGGGGCGCTGGTTGGATACGACCTAATCATTTTTCTCCCAATGACCCTGCAATTGGCCCCTCTCGGGATAATCGGTTCATTGCTAGCCGCAATCCTGCGACGATTCATTTGAGGACGCGCCTCCGGCGGCTCGTCGAAGAGCGTCCAATGAATGGGTCTGAAACTCGTCAGCGGCCGATGATGCGGCCCAGCTCCGAGGGCGTCGTCCCCAGGGCGAAGAGGGATCGAATCAGCAGGTCGAGGGAAACCGTGTCGTCGGCGCACTCCATCTTCGCTACGCGGCTTTGGCTCGACCCGACGAGCTTGGCCAACTGGGCCTGCCCGAGATGCTTGACCTTCCTCTTCTCGTGCAGCTTGTTGGCCAATCGCAGCTTGAGGTCGATGTACTGCATCTCCTCGTCGGTGAGCCCCAGAAACTCCTGAGTGTCGGAAACGCGCCAGCCCGCGGCCTCGAGGCGCTTCCGCTTTGATTCACGCATTGTCGTACCTCTTTAACCTTTGTCTGCAAGCGGCGATGACGCTGCCCGGCGTTTTCTCCGTCTTCTTCCGGAAGATGTCCGCAATCAAGATCGCGTCCCTGTCGGTCCTGTAGACGATTCGCCAAGAACAGCCTTCGTCTTCGACCCGGAGTTCGTGGCAGCGAGGTCCGATCGTCGGCATAGGTCTCGAGTGCGGCATCCCCAAGGCGAACCCATTTTGAAGCGCCCGGATCAAGGCGCCTGCTTCCCTCCGTGCCTGAATCGAGAATGGAGGACTCTCAATCTTTCCTGCGAGCCACACCACCGGCTTGTTCCGCCAATTATCCCCAGGATATGTCAGAAATGACATATTGTCAATAGCTCCCATACCCTCACGTACGCAGAACCCCCCAAAAAAGTTCCCTCCTCCGTCGAGAGGCGGGTGGGGCGCGGTGATTCGGCTGCGGGCGGCTAGTGCCCGGGCTTTTTCTGGTGGATGGTCACCGCGTTCCCTTCCGGGTCCGCGGCGACGAACATGCGGCAGACGGGGCTCTCGAAGGGCTCGACTTTGACGGCGACCTTGCGGTCCTTGAGCCGCTTGAGCGTCGCGTCCAGGTCGTCGACCTCGAACGCGATGCTCCCCCCCGCCCGCAAGGACGGCTTCACGCCCTCGGCCATCGTGGTGATGGCGAAGCAGCCGTTCTCCAGGTGGTATTCGACCCAGGCGTCGTTGAAGTTCTTCGTGAGCGCGAGTCCCAGGTCCTCTTCGTAGAATTTGCGCGCCCGCGCCATGTCGACGACGGGATACATCGTGAAGGCGATGTGCTTGATCATGGATTCTCCGGTGCGGGCTTCAAGTCCAAGATGACGGCCCCCGGCATCACCGCCGCGGTCCGGTATCCGTGCGCGGCGCAGTAGCGGTTGAGGCCGTCGAGGTTGGGGCGTAGAAGGTCCAGCCACTTGGGCAGGTCGCCCAAGGTCCCGATGTTGAGGGTCGAGACGAAGAGGTATCGCAGCGGGCGCACGGCCGCCATCTTCGGGACGTCCTCGGGGTCGTTCGGGAGGGCGACCGCCGAGACTCCGGCGTACCAACCGACCTGGGCCGGCAGGTTCGACACGACCCCCTCGCCCGCGTTCGCGCGTCCGGCGAGCCAGGCCAGCTCCGGCCACTGCCGCGGCGGCAGCCCCGACGGATGGTCTACGTGGATGGAGGTCAGGTCGTGCGTGTAGAACGGGACGACGAAGGCCGCGTGGAGGGCCAGCCAGGCCCCGAGGGCCGGCAGCCGGGCTTTCTCGGGCAGCGACTCGACGAGGGCGACGACGCCGCGGAGCCCCAGGAACACGAGGAGGGGGCACACCCAGAAGAAGTAGCGGTACCCTACGCCCAGCCCCCACGAGTCGAAGCGCAGCGGGGCGAAGGCGACGGCCTGCCAAGCGAGCGCCGCGAGGTTGAGCGCCAAAAACCGCCGCGCGGTCCCCTCGGGCCAGCGCAGCAGGCCCAACGCCGTGAAGGGGATCAGCGCCTGCAGCTGCCAGAGCATCGGTCCCTCGAGCAGCAAAGTGTGCAGATGGTCGAGCGACTTCGCGGCGACGGCGCGCCAGGCCGAGCTCAACACCTCGGCTGAAGAGAAAGTCCTGAACGCCAGCCACGGCTGGTCCGCCGAGGTCGTCTGGTGGGCCAGGTTCCAGGCTACGTCGGGCGTGCCGAGCGCGCCGAACCAGCGGAGCTTGTAGAGGACGGCCGGGGCGCAGACGAGCGCGAACGCCCCGAAGAACGTCGCCAGTCCCCGGACGCGCCCGCGCGGCCCCAACGTCCGCCACAGGACGACGGCGTAGAGCGGCAGCCACACCCAGAAGTTGAAGCGGCACAGGTAGAGCAGGCCGCCGAGCGCCCCGAGCGCGGCGCAGCGGCGGCGGCCGTCCTCCGGGCGCGCTTCGGCCAACATCCAATGGAAGGCGAAGAGCAGCGCCCCGAAGGGGACGTCGGGCAAGGTGAAGAGGACGAAGTATTTGGCGCCCGCGGGCACGGCCGCGAACAGCGCCGCGCCGAGGGCCGCCTCGCGCCGCCCCAGCCAGCGGGCGGCGGCCGCGTAGGCCAGCGCCACCCAAGCGGCGAACAAGACCATGGTCGGGGCGGCGGCGGCGAAGTCGGTCTCGCCGAGGAGCGCCTGCGAGAGGGCCGACAGGAACGCGGGCAGCGGGAAGCGGTGGTCGACGGGCGTGTACTCGAGGCGCGCGAGGCCCAGCCCGTCGAGGGCCGCCAAAGTCGAGGGATAGAGCACCCGGGTCGTGAAGCCGTGCCCCGCCAGGATGTTCCGGCCGATTTCGGCGTACTGGCCGAACTCGAAGGTGTTCGCGCCGGAGAAGTAGGCCGCGTAGACGGCCCCCATCCAGGCCAAAGCGGACCCGAAGGCGAGGAGCGTCGGGACGTCGGGGCGCCGGAGCCTCATCCCGCCTCCACCGCCGGCAGCGGCGGCAGGATGCCCTTCAAGCGATAGATGGGACGGATGGCCATCCGGATGTCGGGCAGCCGGCGCGCGAACCAGACGGCCCCGACCAGGCAGGACAGGCCCATCCCCACGAGGGTCACCTGGACGCCGAAGCGGTCGGCGGCGGCGCCCGCCAGGAGGCCGCCGAGCGGGGAGGCCCCCAAAAAGGACATCGAGAAGAAGCTCATCACGCGCCCGCGCTTATCGTCGTCGACGATGGACTGCAGGATGGTGTTGCTCGACGCGTATTGGAGCACGAGGCCCGCGCCGATGACGGCCAAGAGCGCCATCGCCGCGGCCTGCGTGTCGGCGTAGGCCAGCCCGACGAGCGCCAGGCCGAAGCCGGTGGTCGCGGCCGGGATGGTCCCGCCGAGGCCCAGGACGTTGCGGCGCGACGCGAGCCACAGCGCGCCGACCAGGGCGCCGACGCCGGCGGAGGCCATCAGGAACCCGAGCGTGTGCGCCCCGCCGCCCAGGCGTCCGGCGGCGATGGCCGGAAGCAGCACCCCGAACGGGGCTCCGACGAGGCTGACCAAGGACAGCAGGAGGATGATGGAGCGCGTCGGCAAAAAGCCGAACACCGTGTGCCAGCCCTCGCGCAGCTGCGTCAGGGCGCCCCCGGCGGCGTCGGCGCGCCGCGGGGGCGCGGCGATGACCATGGCGCCGAGCGCGGCGATGACGCCGAGGTAGCTCACCCCGTCTAAGAGGAAGCACCAGCCCTCGCCCCAGGCGGAGACCAGGAGGCCCGCCAGCGCCGGACCGATGAGGCGGGCGCCGTTGAACGTCGTGGAATTGAGCGCGATGGCGTTCGTGAGGTCCTGGCGGTCCTCGACGAGCGAGACGACGAAGGCCTGCCGGCAGGGCATGTCGAAAGCGTTGATGAGGCCCTGGAACGCGCAGAGCACGACGACCCATCCCATCGTGACGCGGCCGGTGAAGGTGAGGACGGCCAACGTCAGCGATTGCGCGAGCGAGAGCCATTGGGTGACGATCAGGAGGCGGCGCTGGTCCCAGCGGTCCACGTACACGCCGGCCGCGGGGGCGAGCAGGAAGGCCGGGAACTGGGAGGCGAAGGCGACGACGCCCAAGAGCCAAGAGGAGCCCGTCAGGCGGTAGACGAGCCACGACGTCGCCGTCGCGGTCATCCAGGTGCCGATGACGGACACCAGCTGGCCGAGGAAGAACAGGCGGTAGTTCCGGTGGCGCAGCGCGCGCACCAGGAAGGGGGCGTTATCCACGGAAGGCGAGCAGCACTCCCCCGAGCGCGACGCGGTAGGCGGCGAACCAGCCCAGGCCGCGCGAGGTCAAGAGGCGCAGCAGGCCCTTGATGACGGCGAAGCCCACCAAGGCCGAGACGGCGATGCCCGTCCAAAACGACGGGTCGCTCAGGTAAGGCAGGGCCTTCTTGGCCTCGTGGAGGCCCGCGCCCGCGGTGATGGGCATCGCGAGCAAGAACGACAGGCGCGCCGCGGCCACGCGGTCAAAACCCATCAGGAGCCCCGCCGTCAGCGTGATGCCGGAGCGCGACACCCCCGGCACGATGGCCAGGGCCTGGGCGAGGCCCACGACGACGACGTCCTTCATGCCGGCGGACGGCAGGCCGCGGTCCTTGGCGCCGCGCCGGTCGGCCCAGGCCATCAGCACCCCGAAGGCGGCCAGCGCGGCCGCGATGCGCGCGGGGTCTCGGAAGACCGTCTCGGCCTGGTGTTCGAGGAGCAGCCCGGCGACGGCGGCGGGGACGGTGCCGACGACGAGCGCGTCGAACAGGCGGCGCCTGTCGGTGTCGGCGCGGCGCAGGCCGTCGAGCGCGAGCTCCCACCAATCGCGCCAGAACACCAGGAGGAGCGCGCCGAGCGTGCCCATGTGGAGCGCGACGTCGAAGGCCAGGCCCTGGTCCTCCCAGCCGAGGAGCCGCGGGGCCAGCGCCAGGTGCGCCGAGCTCGAGATGGGCAGGAACTCGGCGAGGCCCTGGATGGCCCCCAGCACGGCGGCATGGCCGTTGGTCATGGGTCGTCCTCCGTTTCCGGCATCAGGTCGAAGCCGCCGCGGTCGAGGCCGGGCAGCCGGCCCTTGAAGCGCTTGATGCGCAGGTTCGCCTCCATCACGCGGCGGCGCGGCAGGCGGCCGTCCTTGACCGCGGCCACGAGGGCCGCGTGGACCTTGCGGGCCGTCGAGGCGTCGCGCGGGCCCACGGCGTTCGAGAGGATGAGCATGTCCGCGCCGGCGGCCGCGGCCCGGACGGCGGCGTCTTCGAGCGTGTAGGACGCCAGGACGGCGCCCATCTGCAGATCGTCCGTGAGGACGATGCCGTCGTAGTCGAGCTGCTCGCGCAGCAGGCCCGTGATGACGGAGGAGGACACCGTCGCGATGTTCTCGGGGTCGAGGACCTCGTTGAATAGGTGGGCCACCATCACGCAGTCGGCCAGGTCGTCTTTGATGAGCTGGCGGTAGGGGGCGAGCTCGAGGCCCAGGTTGGCCGTGTCCGTGACGTCGACGGCGCCCTTGTGCGTGTCGCCGGCGCTCGAGCCGTGGCCGGGGAAGTGCTTCAAGCAGGAGAGCACGCCCTTGTCGTAGAGCCCTTCCGCGAAGGCGCGGGCGTGGCGGGCGACCACGACGGGGTCGTCCGAGAACGCGCGGCCCCACTTGCCGATGATGGGGTTGTCCGGACGGAGGTTGAGGTCGACGACCGGGGCCAGGTCCCAGTTGAGCCCGGCCCGGGCCATCGCCGTGCCGATGCGCCGCGCCGCCTCCCGCGAGCGCTCCGGGGACCCGCGGCCCAGCTGGGCGGCGCTGGGCAGGCCTTCGAGCCCTTCGATGGGGGCGAGGCGGTTGACGACCCCCCCCTCCACGTCGGCGGCCAACAAGAGAGGCGCGTCGCCGCAGCGGCGGGCCAGGGCCTGCAGCTCCTGGGTGAGCTTGGCGACCTGGGACTTGCCGGTGATGTTGCGCGCCTCGCCGCGGCCGCCGGTGTCCCGGTCGAAGAGGATGAGCCCGCCGACCTTGAGGCCGCAGACGAGCTCCTCGAACGGCCCGCCCGGGACGAGCTCGTCGCCGGGGGCGCCCACGAGCAGCATGGACGCCGCCTGGCGCGAGAGGTCGTCGGGGACGAGGACGACGGCGGCTTCGGCGGGGGCGGTGGAGGCGGGGACGGCCGGCGCCGTCCCGAGGGCGGCGGCCGTCGCGGCCGCCAGCAGGAAAGGGTTCACCGCGCGGCGGCCGCGCCGGCGTCTTCGAGGGCGGGCAGGCGCTTGGCCAAGAGGGCCTTGAAGGCGTCGCGCTTGGCCTTGGCCACCTGGCGCGCCCTCTGGACCTTGAGCGCGAGGAAGTTGATCCAGCCGCCCTTCTGCGTTATCTCGAAGTGGAGGTGCGGGCCGGTCGCTAGGCCCGTCGAGCCCACCGTGCCGACCAGCTGGCCTTGGCGGATGTTCAAGCCCTCCCGCACCGCGATGGAATTCAGGTGCCCGTAGCGGGTCAGGTAGTCGGCGGGGTGCTTGATCTCGACGACGTTGCCGTAGCCGCCCTTGCGCCCCGCGAAGACGACGCGCCCGGCGCCGACGCTGACCACGGGGGTGCCGCGTCCGGCCGCGTAGTCGATGCCGTGATGCGGCCGGACCTTGCGGAGGATGGGGTGGTAGCGCCCCCGCGAGAAGGTCGAGGAGATGCGGCGGTAGTTGAGGGGCGCCCGCAGGAAGAGGCTTTCGAGCGCGTCCCCCTTCTGGTCGTAGAAGTCCCCCTCGAAGAGGACCCCGACGGAGCGTCCCGCGGCGCGGCCGTCGTAGAGGCCGGCGAGGACCTCGCGCGACCACACGCGGCCGTCCGGTGTGCGGTCCTCGGACCAGGTGACCGCGAAACGGTCGCCGTCGCGCGGCTCGGTGAGGAAGTCCACCGTCCACTGGAAGACGTCGGCGAACTCCTGGATGATCTCGACGGGCACGTTCTCCCGCGTCATCGAGAGCCACAGGTTGCCGCGCAGCGTCCCGCGGGCCGTGTGCTGGCGCACGACGACCTGCGGGTCCGCGGCCGTGGCCGAGAGCTTGCCGCCCTGGGCCGAGACGACGATGCGCTTCTTGCCGCGGCGCAGCGTCACGTGCATCAGCGCGCCGTCGGAGGCGCGCACGATGCGGTAGGTGTCGCCGCGGTGCTCGCGCCCGGCGCCCCCGAAGGGCTTCACGGCGGCCAGCACGGCCTTGATCTCGGGCGGCTGCGAGCCGGACTCCTCGAGGCCCTCCCGGAAGCTGTCGGCGCCGAGCTCGCCTTCGAAGACGGTGACCTTCTCGTAGGGCAGCTCGTTGGCCGCCGCGCGCAGCTCGAGGGCGGCCTTGATCTTGACCCCCGCCGCGACGATGAGGCACGCGCCGCCGTAGAGCGCGAGACGGCGCAGCAGGGTCTGCGGCTCGGCCAGGGCGCGCTGGAAGGCCGCGAAGGCCCGTTCGAAGGGAGGCAGGGGCGCTGTCACCGCCGTCATTATAGTGATTCGGGTCCTCGCAGTCTTTACGCTCGGCGCGCCTCTCGTCTTCCCGGCGATGGGCCCAGGAGGGCGTAGGCCTCTTAGCGCCGGCCGAGGGGGCCTCCGGACACCCCCCTCCTAAATAGGAGCGGGCTACAATCCCCCGAATGCGGATACTCGTTCTCCTGCTGGCGACGGCGGCTCCTACCTGGGCCCAGAACGCCGTCCGCGTGGTCCGTCCGGTCCCCGTCCTCCCCTTCGCTCCGGCGGCCCTGTTCGCGGCGCCCTCGGGGCTCTCGGCCCCGGCCCCGGTCCTTCCTTCCGGCGCGAAGCTCACGGCGGCCCCTTCCCTTGCTCCGACCTTGGCTCTCCCCCCCGCCGCCGTCAACGCGGTTTCGGCGCGCCAAGCCGCCGTCGCCGCGGAGGCCGTCCCAGTCGTCGCGGCCCAGGCCGTCGCCCCGGCCCTGGGCGTCGTCCCCGCGGCCGAGGTCTCCGGGCCGGCCGCCAACGACGCCGCCCCGCTTCCCGTCAATCGCAAAGCGCTGAGCGCGGCGGCCCGCGCCTCGGCCCGCACGCGGACGCGGGCCAAGGGCGTCTCGCAGACGAAGGTCCCCTCCGCGGCCGCCGCCGCCACGTTCTTCGACGGCGCCAGCGAGTTCCCCGAGATGGTGGAGTCGGCCGCGGTGGACGGCTTCGTGCGCGAGTTGCGCGAGCCGGCCCGGGTGCTGCGCGAGATGGGGGTCCAGGGCACCGTCACCGTCTACGGCTCGGCGCGCATCCCCTCTCCCGAGAAGGCCAAGGCGGCCTACGACGCCGCCGTCGCGAAGTACGGCGGCCGCCCCCGCACCGCCGTCGGCAAGAAGGCCCTCTCCGAGGCCCGCGCCCAGGTGCGCGCCTCGCGCTGGTACGCGGAGGCCCAGCGCTTCGGGGCCTTGGTGGTGGAGAAGAGCGGCGGCAAGCTCGCTGTGGTCTCGGGCGGCGGGCCCGGCATCATGGAAGGCGCCAACCGCGGGGCCTTCGAGGCCGGCGGCAAGAGCGTCGGCTACAACATCCTTCTGCCGCACGAGCAGTCGGCGAACCCCTATCTGACGAAGGGCCTGTCCTTCGACTTCACGAACTTCACGACGCGCAAGATGAACCTCCGCCACGGCGCGATGGGCTTGGCTTACTTCCCCGGCGGCTTCGGCACGATGGACGAGCTCTTCGAGGTCCTCACCTTGATGCAGACCGGCAAGATGCCGAAGGTGCCCATCGTCCTCGTCGGCGAGAAGTCCTACTGGAACAAGATCCTGCGCTTTAGGGAGTTCGCCCACCAGGGGCTGATCTCCAAGGCGGACCTGGATTTGTTCGAGTTCGCGGAGACGGCCGAAGAAGCCTGGTCGGCCATCGAATCCCACTACAAGAAGTAAGGTCGACCAAATCGACTACGGCGCAATTTACGCGCCTCGGGCGCGTGGGTTCGAGGATTCCTCATACGGGAATCCTCGAACCTCCTCTCAATGAACGGCGGATTGGGAGTCCTAGATTCACTCCCCGTCCCCGGGGTTTCAGAGACGATTGTCGCGCAACGTAACATAACTACGCGACGCGCTTCGCGTAGTTATGTTGCATCCGAGTTGGGTCGGGCGGAGCTGAAAGCTCGACCGGTCAGAATCTGAAATTTGGCATCGCCATTGGCCTTTGATGGTACCGTCCTGAATTGCCGATTCCCGCCGTTCATGGAGAGGGACTTCGAGGATTCCCGATGTTGGGAATCCTCGAAGGCACGCGCCCGAGGCGCGTAAATCTTTCCGTTGATTATGA
>SCTT01000435.1 GCA_004322435.1 bacterium | reverse complement strand
CCTGGTCCTGCCCGCGACGACGCTGACCTACATCACGATGGCGCTCCTTCTGCGCGTGACCCGCTCCTCGATGCTCGAGGAGCTCGGCAAGGACTACGTGCGCACCGCGCGGGCGAAGGGGCTGCACGAGGCCGACGTCGTCAACAAGCACGCCCGCCGCAACGCCTGGATCCCCGTCATCACCATCGCCTCCATCCTGTTCGTGCAGCTGTTGGGCGGCGTCCTCATCACCGAGACCGTCTTCGCGTACCCGGGCATCGGCCGCTGGGTGGCGCAGGCGGCGCTGCAGCTCGACGTCCCGGCGGTGATGGGCGTCGCGCTCCTCACCTCGACCTTGTTCGTGCTCGGGAACCTCTCGGCCGACCTCCTGTACGCGGTGGCCGACCCGCGGATCCGGTACAAATAGACATGCGCGAAACGCTCGCCGGCGTCTGGAAGGCCTTGAAGCGCAAGCCGCTTTCGCTGGCGGGCTTGGGGCTTTTGGGCTTCTTCGGCTTCGTCGCCGCCGCCGCGCCCGTCCTCGCCCCGCCCGCCGTCAACGCGCGGGACGCCTACCTGATCCCCCAGGACGGCTACAGCCCCGACCCGCTGCGCCCCAGCCGCGCGCACTGGTTCGGCACCACCGAGCAGCAGTTCGACCTCTACTACGGCATCGTCTGGGGCACGCGCACCGCCCTGCGCATCGGCGTCAAGGTCGTCTTCGTGTCTTTGGTGCTGGGGGTCCTCGTCGGCGGCCTGGCCGGCTTCTACGGCGGTTGGACCGACGAGCTCCTCATGCGGCTCACGGACGTCGTGATGGCCCTGCCGAGCATCATCCTGGCCGTCGTCATCGTCACCGTGCGCGGGCCCGGCCTCGACAACGTGGTGCTGGCGCTGGCCGCCGTGTCCTGGCCCTCCTACGCGCGCCTCGTGCGGGCGGACGTGCTGACGGTCAAGGAGCGCGAGTTCGTCCTCGCCGCGCGGGCGCTGGGCGCCGGCGACGCGCGCATTTTGCTGCGCCACGTGATCCCCAACTCGATCTACCCGGTGCTGGTCGTCGCCTCGCTCAACACCGGGGCCGTCGTCTTGTCGGCGGCGGCTCTCTCGTTTTTGGGCCTCGGCGCCCCGGTCGGGTACGCCGACTGGGGCCAGCTCATCAGCATGTCCCGCAACTGGATCCTCGGCGCGGCCGGCAGCCCGCTCGCGTACTGGCACACCGTGGCCATCCCCGGGCTGGCCATCTTCCTCTTCGTGCTGGGCTGGAACCTGCTGGGAGACGCCTTCCGAGACATCCTCGACCCGAGGCAGAAATGACCTTAAACGACGCCCTCGACCGCTCCGCGGCCCGCCGCGGCAACGCCCCCGCCCTCGTCTTCACGCGCGACGGCGCCGAAGAAGTCACGCCCTACGCCGCGCTGCGCCACCTGGTGCTGCGCGCCGCCGCGGCGTTCCGCTCGGCCGGCATCGCCAAAGGCGACGCCGTGGTCATCGTGCATCGCAACGACCCGGCCTTCGTCGTCGCCTACCTGGGGCTCAACCGCATCGGCGCGGTGGCCGTCCCGGTCAACTTCATGATCTCGAAACCCTCCGAGCTGGCCTACATGTTCGCCCATTGCCGCGCGAAGGGCGTGCTCACGCAGCGCGAGTTCCTCAAGGGCGTGCTGGCCGCCCAGGCCGACTGCCCCGACCTGACGCGCGTCTGGGCGACCGACGAGCGCCGCGGGCTGGGGGACCGCCGCGGCGAGCCCAACTCGGGCGCCACCGAGAACTTCTGGGACTTCATCGAGGCCTTCCCGCCCTACGAGGAGGCCGCGCAGGTGGAGCCCACCGACGTCGCGGCGGTCCTCTACACCTCGGGCACCACCGGGCGCCCGAAGGGCGTGATGCTCACGCACTCGAACCTGGTCTCGAACGTCGAGTCCTCCATCGCGGCGATGGCCCTCACGGACGCGGACGTGAGCCTGACCATCCTCCCGATGTTCCATACCTTCGCCTGGACGGCCTGCGTGCTGATCCCCATCTTCCTGGGCGCCAAGAACGTCGTCGTGGCCTCCTTGACGCCGCCCAAGCCGTGGCTGCAGCTGATGCGCCGCCACGGGGTCACCGTGTTCGCCGCGGTGCCGCAGGTCTATTCGCTCTTGGCCAAGCAGGCCGTCGGCATCAAGAAGTGGGCGCTGCGCTGGCTCTACTTCCGCAAGGTCCGCATCGCCGTGTCGGGCTCGGCCCCGCTCGCCGTCGCGACCTTAGACGAGTTCGAGGACGCCCTGGGCCTGCGCATCGTCGAGGGCTACGGGCTCACCGAGACGTCCCCGGTCGCCACCATCAATCCGCTGGGCCGCCAGAAGGCGGGCTCGGTGGGCCTCCCCATCAAGGACGTGTCGGTGCGCATCGTCGACGATGCGGGGCGGGAGCTCAAGCAGGGCGAGGAAGGCGAGATCTGCATCAAGGGCCCCAACGTGATGAAGGGCTACCTCGACGACGCCGAGGCGACCCGGCAGGCGGTCACCCCGGAGGGGTGGTTCAAGACCGGCGACGTCGGCATCGTCGACGCCGACGGCTTCGTCCACATCCGCGACCGCAAGAAGGACATGATCATCGTGAAGGGCCTCAAGGTCTTCTCCGCTCAGGTGGAGCAGACCTTGGCGGGGCATCCCGACGTCGCGGAGGCCGCCGTGGTCGGCATCCCGGACTCCGACAACGACGAGCGCATCAAGGCCTTCATCGTGCTGCGCGAGGGCTCGGCCGCCGATAACGCCGAGCTCCACCGCTTCGCCCGCGAGAAGCTCGACGCCTACAAGCGCCCGCGCGACTTCGAGATCGTCAAGGAGCTCCCGAAGAACGCGCTCCAGAAGGTCTTAAAGCGCGTCCTGCGCGAGGCCGAGCTCGGCAAGCTCGCCAAGAAGGCGTGATGGACGGCCGCCTCAAGGGACTCCTGTCCGAGCCCCTGACGCGCACGGCGGCGGCCGCGCTCGACCCCTCCGAAGACGCCTGGGTCGTCGGCGGGGCCCTGCGCGACCTGGCGCTGGGGCGGCCCGGCCCGCTCGTGGACCTCGACCTCGCCGTGCGCGGCTCCGCGGCGGGCTACGCCAAGCGCCTCGCGCGCCGCGCCAAAGGCACACACGTCGTCCTCGACGCCGGGCAGGACATCCACCGCGTCGTCTTGAAGGCGGGGGGGGTGACGGCCCAGGTGGACGCGGCGGGCGTGCAGGGCGGGAGCATCGCCGCCGACCTCGCCCGGCGAGACTTCACCGTCGACGCGATGGCCCTGCCCCTCTCCGCCCCCGGCCCCCTGCTCGACCCCTTCTTGGGGCTGGCCGACGCCGCGGCCGGGATTTTGCGCGCCGTCAGCGAGAAGGCCTTCAGCGACGACCCGCTGCGCGCCCTGCGCGCGTTCCGCATCGGCGCTCAGTGCCGCCTCGAGCCGGAGGCCAAGACGCTGCTGTGGGCCAAGCGCCACCGGGCCCTGCTCGCCTCGTGCGCCGCCGAGCGCGTGCGCGCCGAGGTGATGGGCGTGCTCTTCGTCCCCGACTCGGCGGCCTGGCTGCGCCGGATGGACGGCGCCGGCGTCCTGACCCAGGTGCTGCCCGAGCTCGAGGCGTCGCGCCGCTGCGCCCTCGTCTACTACGGGAAGGGGGGGGTGCTCCGCCATGCGCTCGACACCGTCGAGCGCCTCGACTTCCTCGCCGCCTCCCTCGAGCGCGTCTGGCCCGCCCACGCCGCCGGCGTGCGCGCGGCTCTGGCCGGCGCCCCCGGGGGCGCGGCCGGGCACCCGGCCCTCCTGCGCTTGGGCGGGCTCCTCCACGACGTGTCGAAGCCCGAGACGGCCAAGCGCCAGGGC
>SCTT01000434.1 GCA_004322435.1 bacterium | reverse complement strand
GCGCCTCGGGCGTCATCTTCTCCGAGATGGTGGTGAAGTGGGCGATGTCCAAGAAGAAGATGGTCATGTCGCGCTTGTCGCCGCCCAGCTTGAGGCGCTCGGGGTTCTTGACCAGGATGTCGACGACCTCGGGCGGCACGTACTGGCCGAACATCCCGCGCACCTCGGCCGCCTTGCGGTTCTCCTCGACGGTGCGATGGACGATCAGGACCAAGAACGCCCCGAAGAACGCCAAGAGCGGCCCCGCGATGGGGACCCAGTAGAGCCTCAGGAACAGGGCCTCATGGACGCCGAGCATCCCGAACAGGATGGCGACGAAGGAGAGGCCCGACCACAGCGGGCTCAGGCGCACCAGCAGGTAGGCGGCGAGGATGGTCAGCGGGATCAGCAAGACCGGCAGGAGCGGCGAGCCCTCGGTGATGTGCCGGTTCCGCATCAGGTTGTCGGCCAGCGTCGCGTGGACGATGACCCCCGGCTCGATGCCGGTGAACGGGGACGGGAAGTGGTCGAAGGCGCCCTGGCTCGTGGAGCCGAGGAAGACGATCGCGCCCTTGAGCCGCGCGCGTTGGGCGGGGTCGAGCTCGCCCTTGAGGACCCGCCAGGCCGGGATGCGCTCGATGCCGTAGCGGCGCGACACGATGTCCTCGGTGCTCCCGTCGGGAAGAGTCTCGACCCCCATGATCTTCTCCTGCTCTCCGGAGAAGTTCAAGCGCGCGGTGGTCGATTCGTTCGAGAGGCCGGGCAGCGCCAGATACGAGCGGAAGTCCTTCTTTTCGTGCAGGGCCAGGGCGGCGAGGCCCAAGGTCGGCATCGCCTGCGGGTCTTTGCCCCACTCGTAGGAGCGCATCCGGGGGGCCATGCCGATCACCAGGGGCTCGTAGCGGAAGCTGCCGTCGTTGTCCTTGATGGGCTGGGCGACCTGCCCGATGTTCTTGGCGACCTTGCGCAGCCCCGGGAAGGGGTAGATGAACTCCATCTGGTTGAGGATCTTGTTGTCGGTCGCCACCGCATGCACGATCTGGTCGGCGTGGCGCCGGGTGACGTCGATGAGCTCGCGGTCCTCCTCGGGGCGGGAGGGGTCGATGAAGAGCACGTCCAGCGCGATGACCGAGATGCCTTCCTTGAAGAGCTTGTCGAGGAGCTTCTTATAGACGCTCCGGGGCCAGGGATATTGCCCCACGTAGTCGATGGAGGCGTCGTCGATCTCGAGGATCTTGATCTTCGAATCGGCCTCGACCATGCCGCGCCGGCGGAACAGGATGTCGGAGTGGCGGCAGTCCAGCCAATCGAACGCCTGCATCAGGTCGCCGGAGACGACGACGAACGCGAAGACGATGCAGAAGACCATGGGGAACTTGGAGGCGGCGGCTCGCCCGATGTAGGTCTTCGCCGTCTGGAGCTTGTCTTCTTTGGCTTTGGCCATGGGCCTAACTTAGCAGGATTTCCCCGCTTCTACAACCCCAGCCCCGAGAAGAGCCGGGCCCAGCCCGGGAACATCGAAAGGACCCCGGTCGAGAGCCTGGCGAACTTTCCGCTGACGAGCAGGAACCCGATGACGAGCAGCAACGCGCCCGTTGCGCGCTCGAAGACGGGCAGCCACTTCTTCAGACGGTTGAGGACCGGGACGGCCTTTTCGACGGCGGCCGCGCACATCAGCAGCGGGATGGCGAAGCCCAGAGAATACACCGCCAGCAGGGCGGTGCCCTGGGCGATTCCTTCGGATTGTGCCGCCAGATTGAGCGCGAGCCCCAGCTGGGGCCCCACGCAGGGGGTCCAGCCGGCCGCGAAGGCCCCACCCACCAGCGCCGACCCCGCCAGACCCGCCGGCTTCTCCTGGAAGTGCATCCGGGCTTCCTTATAAAGGAAGTCCATACGCAGGACGCCCAGCTGCCACAGGCCGAAGACGCACAGGACCGCCCCGCCGACGCGCTCCACCCAGACGCGGTAGGAGGCCAGCGCGGCCCCCAACGCCGAGGCCGAGGCCCCCATCAGGATGAAGACGGCCGAGAAGCCCACCGTGAAGGCCAGGGCGTTGATCATCACCAGCCGCCGCGGCGTCTTGGTGGTGAGCTCCGCGAAGGAGCTCCCCGACAAGAACGCCAGGTACACGGGGATGAGCGGCAGGACGCAGGGCGAGAGGAAGCTCGCCAGGCCCGCGACGAAGGCTAAGCCGGCCTCTTTCAAGCGGCCGCGGCGGCCAGCGCCCCGACGGGCGAGCGGGCCACGGTCTCCCCGATCTCGGAGAGGTTCTGCACCACCGTGATGCCGACCCGCTCGAGCGCGGCGACCTTGTCGGAGTGCTTGCCCGAGCCGCCCTCGACGATGGCGCCCGCGTGGCCCATGCGGCGGCCGGGAGGCGCGGTCTTGCCGGCGATGAAGGAGAAGACGGGCTTCGTCATCCTGCGCTTGAAGAACTCCGCCGCCTCCTCCTCGGCCGAGCCGCCGATCTCGCCGATCATCACGACGGCCTTCGTCTGGTCGTCGTGCTCGAAGAGGTCCAGGCAGTCGATGAAGTTCGTCCCGTTGACCGGGTCGCCGCCGATGCCGATGACGGTGGACTGGCCGATGCCCTTCGAGGTCAGCTGCCAGACCGCCTCGTAGGTGAGCGTGCCGGACCGCGACACGATGCCGACGGGGCCGGGCTTGTGGATGTAGCCGGGCATGATGCCGGCCTTGCACTCGCCGGGCGTGATGACGCCGGGGCAGTTGGGGCCGATGAGGCGCAGGTCCTGGCCCGCGGCGCGGCGGCGCGTCAGGTCCGCCTTGACCCGCGCCATGTCGAGGACGGGCACGCCCTCGGTGATGGCGATGACGAGCTTGACGCCCGCGTCGAAGGCCTCGAGGATGGAGTCGGCCGCGGCCGGCGGCGGCACGAACACGAGGGAGACGTCGGCGCCGCGCTCGCGCACGGAGTCCCGGACGGTGTCGAACACCGGCACGCCCAGGTGGGTCGTGCCGCCCTTGCCGGGCGTGACGCCGGCGACCACGGCGGAGCCGTAGTCCATGCACTGCTTGGCGTGAAACGACCCGGCGGAGCCGGTCAGGCCCTGGACGACGATGCGGGACCGCTTGTGGAGGAGGACGCTCATCTTAGTTGGCTCCCGCCGCCGCGACGGCCTTCTGGGCGGCGTCCCAGAGGGAGTCGGCGACGATCATCTTGAGGCCGGACTTCTGCAGGAGGGCCTTGCCCTCCTTGACGTTGGTGCCCTCGAGGCGGACGACGAGCGGCACGGTCAGCTTGATCTTCTTTAAGGCCGTCAGCACGCCCTCGGCGATGGTGTCGCAGCGCATGATGCCGCCGAAGATGTTGATGAGGACGGCCTGGACCTTCTTGTCCTTCATGATGATCTGGAACGCCTTCGTCACCTGCTCGGCGTTGGCGCCCCCGCCCACGTCGAGGAAGTTCGCCGGCGACCCGCCGGCGAGGTGCACCGAGTCCATCGTGGCCATCGCGAGCCCGGCGCCGTTGACCATGCAGCCGATGGTGCCGTCGAGGCCGATGAAGGTGATGCCGGTCTTCTTGGCCTCCTTCTCGGCCGGAGTGGCCTCGAGGTCGGGCTTCGCGGCCAGCTCTTTCTGCCTAAACAGCGCGTTGTCGTCGGTGGTGACCTTGGCGTCGAGCGCGAGCAGCTCGCCCTTGGGAGTCAGGATCAGCGGGTTCACCTCGACGAGGTTGGCGTCCAAGTCCATGAAGATCTTGACCATGCCCATGGCGAGCTTCACGAACGCCCCGAGCTGGTCCGCGGGGATGCGCAGCTGGAACGCCAGCTGGCGCGCCTGATAGGGCCTCAGGCCCGCCGTCGCGTCCACCGGCATCCGGAGGATGGCCTCGGGCTTCGTGTGCGCGAGGACCTCGATCTCGACGCCGCCCTCGGCGGAGGCGATGATGAGGGGACACCCCAGCTTGCGGTCGAGCACGACGCCCAGGTAGATCTCGCGGGCGATGTCCGAAGCCTTGTCGACAAGGACCTTGTTGACCTTGACGCCCTTCTCGCCGGTCTGGGGAGTCACGAGCTTCATGCCGAGCATGTTCTTGACGATAAGCGCGGCTTCCTTGGGGGTCTTCGCGATCTTCACGCCGCCGGCTTTGCCGCGGCCGCCGGCGAGGACCTGGGCCTTGATGACCCACGGGCCCTTTCCGGCGCGCTTGAGCGCGGCGGGGAGCTGGGCCGGCTTCTCGATCGCCCCGCCCGTCGGGGGGACCGGCAGACCGTAGCGGCGGAACACGTCCTTGCCTTCGAATTCGAGGAGTTTCAAGTTGCCTCCGAAATTGGTCCGACGCCGGATTCTATAAAGGAGGGACGATGGGCGCAACGGCGGGACCGCACCATTTTGGCCGTTTGGCGGTTGTGGTGCTACTTGATAGCCGTTAAGTCCGATTTGGGGGGTTTGTGCTAGAATCGAGATAACCCCTCCATTAAGGCCCCATGGCACCCGTGAATCCTTTCCGCCGACCTCTCGCCGAGCTCGCCGACGACGATTTCCTCGCCGTGGACGAGAAGACGCCCTACGACGAGGTCCTCGGGCGGATGCGGGGCTCCCACGCCGGGTCGCTGGTCGTCACCAAGGGCGGCAAGGTGACCGGCGTCTTCACCGAGCGCGACGTCCTCAACCGCTGCGCCCTCGAATCGGTCGGCGGCGGCACCCCCGTCGGCACGCTGATGACCCCGAAGCCCGCGACGCTGGCTCTCACGGCCACCGTCGCCGAGGCGCTGACCTTGATGCACGGCCGCCGCGTGCGCAACATCCCGCTCGTCGACGAAAAGGGCGCCCCGAAGGGCCTCCTGACCGTCGGCCGCCTCATCCGCTTTTTGGCGTACGCCTTCCCCGCGGAGGTCGTCAACCTCCCCCCGCGGCCCGGTCAGGTCAGCGACGAGACTGAAGGAGCCTAATTGTGAACACCCAAACCCCGCCGAAAGCCCTCAACGACCCCAAGCGCAAGCGCGTGGTCCCCGTCGAGGAGCTCGAATCCATCACCATCCGCTTCGCCGGCGACTCCGGCGACGGCGTCCAGCTGACCGGCGGCCAGTTCACGACCACGACCGCCTTCGCGGGCAACGACCTCTCCACCTTCCCCGACTTCCCGGCCGAGATCCGCGCCCCTGTCGGGACGCTGCCCGGCGTCTCGGGCTTCCAGATCCATTTCTCCTCGAAAGACGTCCTCACCCCGGGCGACGCGCCCCAGGTCCTCGTCGCCTTCAACCCCGCCGCCCTCAAGGCCAACATCAAGGACCTCGAGAAGGGCGGGACGCTCGTCGTCAACACCGACGCGTTCACCGTCGGCAACTTCAAGAAGGCCAACATCGCGGCGAACCCGCTCGAGGACGGCAGCCTGTCCGGCTACCGCGTCATCGAGATCCCGATGACCTCGCTCACGGACACCGCGCTGGCCGGGATGGGCCTGTCCCCGAACCAGGTCCAGCGCTGCAAGAACTTCTTCGCGCTGGGGGTCATGTACTGGCTCTACGAGCGCCCGATGGAGTCCACCAGCGCCTGGATCCGCCACAAGTTCGCCAAGAACCCGACCTTGGTCGAGGCGAACCTCAAGGCCCTCGAGGCCGGCTGGTCCTACGCCGAGACGACCGAGATCTTCGCGCGCACCTACCGCGTGCTGAAGGCCCCGATCGCCCCCGGCCGCTACCGGAACATCACCGGCAACGAGGCCGCCGCGCTGGGCCTGGTCGCCGCCGCGAAGCTCTCGGAGCACACGCTCTTCTACGGCTCCTACCCCATCACCCCGGCCTCGGACATCCTGCACGCTCTCTCGAAGCTCAAGAGCTTCCGCGTGAAGACCTTCCAGGCCGAAGACGAGATCGCCGCCGTGGCCTCGGCCATCGGGGCGTCCTTCGTCGGCCATCTGGGCATCACGGGGACCTCCGGCCCCGGCGTGGCCCTCAAGGCCGAGGCCATCGGCTTGGCCGTCATGACCGAGCTGCCGCTCGTCATCGTCAACGTGCAGCGCGGCGGCCCGTCGACGGGCCTGCCCACGAAGACCGAGCAGGCGGACCTGTTCCAGGCCGTCTTCGGGCGCAACGGCGAGTGCCCGGTGGCCGTGCTGGCCGCCGCGACCCCCGGCGACTGCTTCATGATGGCCATCGAGGCCTGCCGGTGGGCGATGAAGTACCGCCACCCGGTGATGCTCCTGACCGACGGCTACCTCGCCAACGGCTCGGAGCCGTGGAAGATACCGAACGTCGCCGACCTCCCGAAGATCGCGGTCTCCCACGACCCCGGCGTCCCCGCGGCGGAGTTCAAGCCGTTCGCCCGCGACCCGAAGACGATGGCTCGCCCCTGGGTCGTCCCCGGAACACCCGGCTACGAGCACCGCATCGGCGGCATCGAGAAGGCGAACCTGACCGGCAACGTCAGCTACGACCCCGACAACCACGAGCTGATGTGCCGCCTGCGCGCCGAGAAGGTCGCCGGCATGGTCCAGGACATCCCGCCTTCCAAGGTCAACGGCCCCGACAAGGCCAAGGTCCTGGTCGTCGGCTGGGGCTCGACCTACGGCGCCATCACCACGGCCGTCGGCCAGCTGCAGAAGGAGGGCAAGTCGGTGGCGTCGCTGCACATCCGCCACATGAACCCGCTGCCGCCGGACCTGGGCGAGATCTTCAAGCGCTACGAGCGCGTGGTCGTCGCCGAGATGAACCTGGGGCAGCTCGAGACCATCCTGCGCGCCAAGTTCCTCATCCCCACGGTGGGCCTCCACAAGATGAAGGGCCAGCCGTTCAAAGTCTCCGAGATCAAGGCGAAGGTCGAAGCCGTCCTCGCCGGGAAGGAGTAAGACCATGACCGCGACCCCCGCCCCCGTCAAACTCGAGCGCAAGGACTTCGTCTCCGACCAGATCGTCCGCTGGTGCCCCGGCTGCGGCGACTACGCCATCCTCGCCTCCATGCAGAAGCTGATGCCGACGCTGGGCATCGCCAAGGAGAACGTGGTCTTCGTCTCGGGCATCGGCTGCTCGAGCCGGTTCCCGTACTACATGAACACCTACGGGTTCCACACCATCCACGGCCGCGCGCCGGCCTTCGCGACCGGGATGAAGCTCGCGAACCCCAACCTGCAGGTCTGGCTCGTCACCGGCGACGGCGACGGCCTCTCGATCGGCGGCAACCACCTGCTGCACGCGCTGCGGCGCAACATCGACGTCAAGATCCTGCTGTTCAACAACCGCATCTACGGGCTGACCAAGGGCCAGTACTCCCCGACTTCCGAGAAGGGCAAGGTCACGAAGTCCTCGCCCGCCGGGACGCTCGACCGGCCCATCGTGCCGCTGCGCTTCGCGCTGGCGGCCGAGGCGACCTTCGTCGCGCGCACCGTCGACACCGACGTCCAGCACATGGGCATGGTGCTCGAGCGGGCCGCCAAGCACAAGGGCTCGGCCTTCGTCGAGATCTACCAGAACTGCATCGTCTTCAACGACGGCGCGTTCGCCGACGTCGAGAACCGCGACACCCGCGACGACTTCGCGCTCAAGCTCGAGCACGGCAAGCCCCTGATCTTCGGCAAGGCCCGCGACAAGGGCTTCCGGATGAAGGGCCACGAGCCGGAGCTCGTGACCTTCGAGCCCGGGAAGCCCCCCTCGGACCTCATCGTCCACGACGAGAAGGCCGGCGCGCAGTACGCCTACATGCTGACCCAGATCGAGCCGCCCGAGTTCCCCGCCGTGCCGGTGGGCGTGTTCCGCACGGTCGAAGAGGCGTCCTACGACGAGCTCTCCGAGGCCCAGCTGGCCGCCGCCAAGAAGCCGGGCGGCGACGACCTCGCGAAGCTCCTCGCCGGGCCCGAGACCTGGGAAGTGAAGTAGGCCTCGCGTGCTCTGCCTAGACTGCGGCAAGGACAACCTGCCGGGCGACGACCACTGCGCCGGCTGCGGGCACGACCTGCCCGCGCCGCCCAGCCGCCGGCCCGACGACGAGCTCGCCGGCCGGATGCGGAAGGGCAAGGTCCTCGACCTCAAGCCCCGCCCGGCCGTGTCCGTCGCCCCGGACGCCCCGGTGGCCGATGCGGTGCGGCTGATGCGCGAGGAGAAGGTCGGCGCCATCCTCGTCGTCAAGGCCGGCAAGGTCGTGGGCATCATGACCGAACGGGACGTCCTCTACGAGGTGGCCGGCTCCCGGGACCCGCAGGCGGTCAACGTCGTGGACGTGATGCACGTGAACCCGGACTTCCTCGGCGCCGACGAGCCCATCTCCTACGCGTTCCACCACATGTCGGTCGGCGGCTACCGGCACATGCCCGTCGAGCTGCCGGACGGCAACGTCGGGATGGTCTCCTCGCGGGACCTGCTGGCGTATCTCGCGGATTCGAAGTAACCCCGCCCTTGGCCGGCACCGAAGAAGCCTCCGTGGAATGCCCCTACTGCGGGGAAGCCATCACCATCGTCGTGGACACCTCCGTCGACGAGCAGGAGTACGTCGAGGACTGCTCCGTCTGCTGCCGCCCCATCGAGTTCACGGTGACATGCGCGGACGGCGAAGTCTCCGAAATCGAGGCGGAGAAGGGCGGATGACCCCCGTCGAAGCGACGGTCGCGTACCTCGGCACGCCGGAGGCGCTCAAGAGCCTCGAGCGCGACCCCTACTGGCCCAAGTGGGACTCCCCCTGGTGGCACATGACGCTCCTCTGGGAGCTCGGCCTGGCCCGGCGCATCCCGAAGACGGCGGCCCAGGCGATGGTCAAGGCCGTCGACAAGTACCCGAAGTTCTTCCCGAAGACGCTCGCCGAACTCCCCCCCGGCGCCGACCCCCACCGCGACATCGCCTGCCACTGCGCGCTGGGCACGATGTTCCAGGTGCTGACCGCCTGCGGGCTCGACGTCGACCGGGAGCTCCCCTGGGTCCGCCCCTGGTTCCTCAAGTACCAGCTCCCCGACGGGGGCCTCAACTGCGACGAGGCCGCCTACACGAAGCCGGTGCCGAAGAGCTCCCCCCTCTCGACGCTCCCGCCGCTCGAGGCCGTCCTCTTCTGCACGCGCCGCGCGTTCACGCCCGCCGAAGAGGCCTTCCTCGACCGGGGCGCCGATTACCTCCTCGCCCACCGTCTCGTCCGGGCCGCGTCCGGGGCGGGGCAGGTCATCGACGAGGCCTGGCTCAAGCTCACCTTCCCGCGCTACTACGACTACGACCTGCTGCGCGGCCTGCGCTACCTGGCCGCCTGGTCGAAGGCGCGCGGGAAGACCGTCCCCGGCTCCGCGGTCCGCGAGTCCTTGGACGCCCTCGCTTCGCGCTACCCGGACGGCGCCCTGCTCGTCGAGCGCGCCGGCTGGTCGCTGGCCCGGACCCTCACCGTCACGCCGGACGGCGTCTGGGGGAAGGCCGACCACGCCGCGGACTTCCCGCTGCTCGCCGCGGCCGGCCGGGTCGGCGCCCCCGCGCCGGCGCTCGCGGCCCACTGGGCCGAGGTCGCGGCCCACTTCGGACTTTCCTAGCGCCGGGCAAATGTTAGGGTCTCCTATGCGACCTTCCCGGATTTCCGCCGCCGCCCTCCTCGCCGTGCTTTGCGCCTCGTCCCCCGCCCGCGCCGACGACATCCACGTGCCCGAGGGCGTCTGCGTCGACCCGCGCGGCTGCGAGCCCGATTCTTCAGGCGGCTCGGACGCCTTCACCTCGGGCCCGCCGAACATCGCCTGGGGCAAGATGACGGCCCGGGCCCACGAGCGGGTCCAGCTGTGCGGCACCAACCCCGTCTGCACCATCGGCCGCGCCGCCCTGTTCTATCCGCTCGGCCTCCTCTTCGACTCCCCGGTCCTCATCACCAAGGGCCTCGTCTACGGCGGCTACTACGGGGCCAAAGGCGTCTATTACGGCGCGCGCGGGATAGGCCACGGCGTCGCCGCGACGGGCCGCGCCGTCGGACGGGCGGTCGCCTACCCCTTCAACCGTCCCGCGAAGCCCGTGCCGGCTCCGACCAACTGGGAGGAGTACAAGCACGCCGTCCTCAAGCACCAGAAGAAACTGGGCAAGGTCAAAGCCAACCGCGAGACCCGGGACTGGTGCCTGACCCGCGTCCCGCTCGAGGTCAGCCCCAACCGCGCCGCCTGGGAGGAGCGCTGCAACGGCGACGGAGCCGTCTCGCGCGCCGCCCTGCCCGCTGCGCCCGCGCTGACCCCCGGCCTTTCGCCCACCCCCTGACCCCCCGCCATGGGCATCCGCCGCGACTGGTTCAAGAACAAGGTCGACATCCTCGCGCAGGCCGCCGCCGTGGTCCTGGGCCTCAAGAAGAGCGGCCAGGTCCAAGAGGCCGCCGCCAAGCTCGAGGAGGCCTTCCGCTCCGCCTTCGGAATGGACCCTCGGATGACCTTGGCCCTTCCCTTAAAGGACTGCCTCGATATGCTCGGCCGCGGCGTGAAGCCCTCCCCCGAGTTGACCGCCGCGCTCGCCTCCTTCTTCGCCGACTGGGCCGAGGCCCTCGAAGCCTCCGGCCGCCAGGACGAGGCCGCCCTGGCGCGCCAGAAAGCCGCGGAGTGCGGCGCCCTGAAATAATCCTCCTTCCTCCCGCGTAACAGGGGTGATGGCGGAGGCCCCTTGACCACGCTCTACGAACGGACCGCCCGGTCCACGCAGACCCTGAAGCTCGTCGGGATCGGCGCGATGTCGCTGTCTTTGCTCATTCCCCTCACCTTCGTCCGCGGCCTGGTCTACGAACGCCAGGCGAACCGGGACGCGGCGGTCGCCGAGATCACCGACACCTGGGGCGGAGCCCAGTCCGTCGTCGGCCCCGTCGTCGTCGTCCCCTACCGCTACGAGGTCCACACCCAGCGGGACGTGGAGGTCGACGGCCGCATCGTCCGCCGGGCCGTCACGGAGCCGGCGGTCGACTTCGCCTACTTCCTCCCCGCAGCGCTCAAGGTGGCGGGCCGCGTCTCGCCGAGCAAGCTCCACCGGGGCATCTACGACGCCGTCGTCTACTCCGGCAAGGTCACGCTGAGCGGCCGCCTCGCCCAGCCCGACTGGAAGGCCCTCAAGGTCGACGAGAAGGACGTGCTCTGGGACGACGCGGTCCTCACGGTGGCGATCTCCGACCTGCGCGGGGCCAAGGGAGCGCTGGTCGCCGAGCTCGGCGGGCGGCGCTACGCGATGCTCCCCGGCTCGAGGCTGCCCGGCTATCCGTCCGGGGTGCACGCGACGGTCGGGCGCCAGGCGGCCGGCGAGCAGCCCTTCGAGCTCACCCTGGACCTCAACGGCAGCGGCTCCGTCCGCTTCGCCCCCCTCGGAATGCGCAACCTCGTCTCCCTGAGCTCGCCCTGGCCGGACCCCAAGTTCTCGGGCGCTTTCCTGCCCTCCGAGCGCCGCGTGTCAAAGGACGGCTTCTCCGCGGAGTGGGACGTCTCCTATTACGGCCGCAGCTACCCGCAGCAGTCGACGGGCCGCGGCGGCGGCCAGCCCGAGGCCGAGAAGGTCGACGGCTCGCTCTTCGGCGTCTCGTTCTTGAACCCCGTCGACGCCTACCGCAACGCCGAGCGGGCGACCAAGTACGGCCTGCTCTTCGTCGCGATGGCCTTCTCGGCCTTCTTCCTGTTCGAGGTCCGCTCCCAGGTCGCCATCCACCCCGTGCAGTACGTCCTGGTCGGCGCGGCCCTGGTGCTGTTCTTCCTCGTGCTGCTCTCGCTCTCCGAGTTCCTCGCCTTCGGCCCGGCCTACGCCGGAGCCGCCGCCGCCGCGACCCTGATGGTCGGCCTCTACAGCCTCAAGTTCCTCGGCGGCGGGCGGCGGGCGGCCGGGCTCGGGGCCGGGCTCGGCGGCGTCTACGGCTTCCTGTACGTCGTGCTGCAGCTCCAGGACTACTCGCTCCTCATGGGCAGCGCCCTGCTGACGGCGACGCTGGGGGGCCTGATGTACTTCACGCGGGACGTCGACTGGTACGCGCTCGACATGCCGCAGCCGCCCTCGCCGCTGATGCGTTAGCCCCCCCGAAGTCCATAGGGAGGCGTGAGGAAGGCCGTGGCCGCGCTTACTTAAGGAAGAACTGCAGCGTCGTCCCGCCGCACTCGATGATGTCCCCGTCCTTGAGTACAAGGGAGCCTGAGAGCGCCTTGCCGTTGACGACCGGGTAGCCCTCCTTGACCGCCATCATCACGTAGCCCTCGGTCTTGCGGTGGATGGAGGCCGCGACCTCGGGGGCGCGGTTGAAGAAGCCGCCGTCGGCGATGGGGACCTGCACGCGGTCGGACTTGCCGATGTAGGTGGAGCTCCCCTTGAGCTCGTACTCCGGCGCGGCGACCACGCCCTTCAAGACCCGCACCCAGCCGACCTGCTCGGCCTTCTGCGGGGCGTTCGCGGCGGCGACGGCCTTGGCCATCGCCTCCTGCTTCTCGGGCGTCAGAACCATCGTCTTGTCGCCGCCGCCGGCCTCCTCGGGCTTCGCGCGGTCGTCGACGAACACGAGCGCGTGCTTGGCGACCCCGATGACGTCCTGGTCGTGGAGGCCGGACTTCACGATGCGCTTCTCGTTGACGAAGGTGCCGTTGGTGGACTCGAGGTCCTCGACGTAGTACGTGTCCCCCTTCATCACCACCTTGCAGTGGTGGCTCGAGATGGCCGGGTTGTCGATGACGACGTCGTTGTCGGGCTTGCGCCCGACGGTCAGCGCCGGCTTGTCGAGCGGGATCTCTTTGATGACCGCCGCGTTGAATTTGAGCAGGAGCTTGGGCACCTATCCTCCGAAGAACTTGGACACGACGGAGCGCCAGCCGGATTTCGGGGCGGAGGCCGCCTTGGCCACGGCCACCGTCACGTTGTCGACGCCGCCGGCCGCGTTGGCCATGCGGATGAGGGTGTCCACGGCCGCGAGGGCCGTGGCGGAGCTCGACATCACCTTCGCCATCTCCTCTTCGGTGACCATCTTGGTCAGGCCGTCGGAGCAGAGCATGAAGACGTCGCCCGGGAGCACCGGATGGTCCGAGGTGTCCACCTTGACGTTCGCCTCGGTGCCGAGCGCGCGGGTGAGGATGTTCTGCAGATTCGACTTCTCCGCCTGCTCCTGGGTGATCAGGCCGTGGCGCACCTGGTCCTGGACCAGGCTGTGGTCCTCGGTCAGGCGCTCGATACGGCCGTTGCGCAGGAGATACAGGCGGCTGTCGCCGACGTGGGCGACGGTCAGAGAGCGTTCGTCGGCGAGAGCGGCGACGACGGTCGTCCCCATCCCCTGGTCCTTCTTGAAGGCCCGGGACTTCTCGAAGATGACGGTGTTGGCGTTCTGGATGAAGTGCTGGAGCTGGCGCGCCCGGGCGGAGAGCGACTTGTCGGCGCCCTCGGGCACGGCGTTGCGGCCCTTGCCGAGGAAGTCCTTCGCGAACTTGAGGATGGTGTCGACGGCCAGGCCGCTGGCGACCTCGCCGGAGTTATGGCCGCCCATGCCGTCCGCGACGACCATCAGCCCCAGCTCGGGCTCGAGGGCGATCGAGTCCTCGTTGCGCTCGCGGACCTTGCCCGGGTCGGTCTTGCCGGCGATCTCGAGGGTCATTGGGGTTTCCGTGGGTCGAAGAGTTTGATGGTCTCGCCGGGGTCGAAAGGAGGCTCGATCGGGGCGGGGCTTCCGGCGGGGGGAGCGGGTTCGACGGAAGGCATCACCGCCTCGACGAGGGCTTGGGCGGCGCCGGACGGCGCGGCCTCGGGCGCGGCCTCGGGCGCGGGCGCCGCGGCGGGAACCTCGAGCTGGCTCATGTCGAAGGTCAGCGTCGCCGCGACCTCCTCGGGGGTGAAGGATTTGGCCGGCATCGTCACGTCCGGAGACGGCGCGGGCTCCGCGGGCTTGGGGTCCTGCCAAGCCGGCTTGGGCGGAGGAGGCGGCGGCGTGGCCCCGCCCATGCCGGGCCGGGGGCCCAGCTCGATGCCGCCCGCGGGCTTGGGCGGCTCCGCGGCGCCGGCCCATACGGGCTTCGGCGGAGGAGGCGGGACGCTGAGGCCGGGGCGCGGTCCCAGCTCGATGCCGCCCGCCGGGGCCGGGGCGGGGGCGGCGCCGAAGGCGGGACGGGCCCCCAGCTCGATGCCCGTCGGCGACGGCGCGGGAGCCGGGGCGGGCTCAGGCGCCCGCTCGGCGGCGGGAGCGCTGGGCAGTTCGATGGTGAAGCCGGCGGGCATCTCGGGCTCCGGCGGCAGTTCGGGCTCGGCGGCGGGCTCCGGCGCGGGTTCCGGGGCGGGCTCCGGCGCGGGTTCCGGGGCGGGTTCCGGGGCGGGCTCGGCCGCGGGAGCCGAAGCTTGGAGGGCCGCCCAATCGCTGGCGGGGATCGTGGCGTCCGAAGCGGGGCTGGGCTCCGGGGCCGCCGACGCGGCGGCCCAGTCGCCGGACGCGACGGTCTTGTCGGAGGCCGGCGGAGGCGCCGTCGGGATCTCGGGCGCCGGGGCCGGGGCGGCCGGCGACGCCGGCTCCGGCATCGACAAAGACGCGGCGACGTCCTCGGCGGTCTGCACCGGCGCGGTGACGCCCGACTTGGCCTCGTCGATGGCCGCGCGGATGTCCTTGGCGAAGTCGCCGCCGCGCTGGTAGCGCTCCTCGGCCTTCTTCGCGAGCGCCTTCGAGACGATGCGCTTGACCGCCGGCGGGAGCTTGGCGTTCACCTTCAGGATGTCGGGCTCGGGGTCGTTGGCGATCTGGAACAGCAAGGTCCCGATGCCGGCCTCGCCGCCCTTCCAGGGCTTCTCGCCGGTCAAAAGCTCATAGAGCGTGACGCCCAGGCTGAAGAGGTCCGAGCGTCCGTCCACCTTCTTGCCGGAGATCTGCTCCGGGCTCATGTAGGAGGGAGTGCCCATCACCGTGCCGGTCGCGGTCTTCGAGGAGGCCTGGATGCGCGCGATGCCGAAGTCCGTGACGCGCAGCGAGCCGTCCTTGAGGAGCATGATGTTCGCCGGCTTGATGTCGCGGTGCACCACGCCCTGCTGGTGCGCGTAGTCGAGCGCCTCGGCGATGCGGGCGACGTAGTCCATCGCCGTCTCGGGCGGCAGCAGGGTCTCCTTGCGGCCGAACTTGACGAGGTCCTCGCCGCTCAAGAGCTCCATCGCGATGTAGCAGACGTCGTTCTCCTCGCCGGCGTCGAACACGCGCACGATGCCCGGGTGGTTGAGCGTGCCCGCCGACTCGGCCTCGCGGAAGAAGCGCTCCTTGACCTCCTTGACCTCGGCCTCGGAGGAGCCCTCGTCCATCATCAGCGTCTTGATGGCGACCTGGCGGTTGATCTTGGGGTCCTTGCCCAGGTAGACGATGCCCATCGCGCCGCGGCCGAGCTCCTTCTCGATCTCGTAGCGTCCGAGGGTCGGCTTCGTGGACCCGCCGGTGACGATGACGGTGCCCTCCTTGGACTGCTTGCCGACGCCGCCGAACACCGCGCCCTCGGCGGCGGCCGAGAGGGTCTTGATCTTCTCGACGATGTCCTTGAACTTGGGGTCCGCGCCCTCGACGTGCTTGTAGACCTGCACCGCCTTCGCGTACTGGCGCTTGCGCTCGAAGTCGAGGCCGAGGTTGTAGAGGGTGTCCTTGAAGGCGTCGTCGATGAGCTCCTTGGGGACCAGGCGGAACTTGTCGAAGGCCAGGTCGAGCATCCCCTGGCCCTGGAACGAGAGGCCGAGCATCTTGTTCGTCTCGATCTGCGAGGCCTCGACGGCCTCCTTGCCGCGCTCGGCGGTGAAGAAGCGCTTGGTCACGATGACCACGTAGCCGGCGCCGAGCAGGAAGGCGGGATAGACTACCTTGATCCACTCGCCGCGCTCCTTGAAGGCCCAGAAGCCGCCGCCCATCACTCCGGCGAGCAGGGCCGCGGTGACGGCGGCGCCGCCCAGCGCGCGCAGGCGCGGGAGGCCGAACATCACGAACAGACCCATCACCAGGATGGCCCCGGCCTCGGCGTTGAAGGCCCAGGGCGGGCGGCCGAGGAAGCGGCGGTTCGACACGTTCTCGATGACGTTCGCGATGAACTCGACCGAGGGCAGGGACTTGGCGACCGGCGTGACGTAGACGGTGCCGACGCCCTGCGCGGAAGGCCCGAGGATGACGATCTTGTCCTTGAAGACGTCGGCCGGGACCTTCCCGTCGAGGACCTCGTAGAACGGGTAGTAGCGGAACGTGCGCTCGGGGCCGTTGAACGTGACCAGCATCGACTGGGACTCGTCGAGCGGCACCTCGATCTTCCCGACCGTCGCCCTGCGACCGGGCTCGATGACGACCTCGCTGGGGGAATAGCCCAGCGAGCGGGCGACGAGGGCCAGGGCGTAGGACGGGTAATACGAGGTCCCGTAGCGGACGGCCAGCGTCTCGCGGCGCACGACGCCGTCGATCTCGGGGAAGATGTTGACGTGGCCGACCCCGGCCGCGGCCCCGATGAAAGGCTCGAGGGGGAAGGTCGCCTTCGTCGCCTCGATCGTGTGGTCGCCCACCGCGCCGCTGCCCGAGGCCCGGACGCCCAGCGTGGAGCTCGACAGGGCCGGAGGCAGCTCCGGGGGCTTGGCGCCGCGCGCCTCGGCCGTCTCGAGGAAGAACATCGGGAGGATCACGTTCTGCGTGGTCGTCAACGAGGCCAGCAGGTGCTTGTCCGTGTCGAGGCGCTCGGCCGCGAGTGCGAACTCGGTCTCGAACTCGACGCCCTTCTGCGTGACCTGATGGGACGCGACGAGGTCGGCGTAGCGCGCCCGCATCCCGTCGAGCTCGGCCAGCGCCGGGTTGCGCTCGGGCTCGGTGTAGAGGATGTCGAGGCCGATGACCCGCGGCCCCGCGGCCTTGAGCTTCTCGAGCATCTCCGCGATGCGTGTGCGGGGCCACGGCCAGCGGCCCAGGCGAGTGATGGACTCGTCGTCGATGGCGACGATGACCAGGTCCGCCTTGGGCTCGAGGTCGGTGCGCAGCTGGGCCCGGGCGTCGTAGGCCTTGAGCTCCAAAGACTCAAGGAAGGCCCCGCCCAGCAGGTATTGGGCGCCGACGAAGCCGGTCAACAGGAGGCCGATGAGGGCGTCCGCGACCCAGGCTTTGCTCTTCACGAGATGGCTTCTTTCCGCATTATTAAGGTAAAGGAATCCGCCCGAAGTGTAGCGGAACCTCTAGCGGGTGTCAATATTGCGCGCCGCGTGACTTTAGCGCCGCCCCAGGAGCTTCCAGGCGCCCGGCAGGACGGCGGCGGCCAGGGCGGTCTTCACGACGTCGCCCGGGAGGAAGGGGACGAGGCCGGCCGACAGGAGCGCGGAGGCGGGCAGGAAGCGGGCCAGGTTCAGCAAGCCGCAGGCGAAGATCGCCGCGGAGCCCGCGAGCATCGCCGCCGCGGCGGTCAGGGGCGTGCGGTCCCAGCCGCGCTCGGCCAGGCGGCCGGCCAGCCAGGCCGCGGGCAGAAAGCCAGCCAGGTACCCGGCGGTGGGCCCGGCGAAGACGACCGGGCCGGCGGCGCCGCCCGCGAAGACCGGCAGCCCCAGCAGGCCCTCGACGAGGTAGGCCGCGACGGCGGCGGAGCCCCAGCGGCTGCCGAGCAGGATCCCGGCCAAAAGGACCCCGAAGGTCTGTCCGGTCAGCGGCACCGGGGAGAACGGGAGGAGCACCTCGAACTGGGCGCCCAGCGCGATGACGGCGCTCATCGCGAGGGCTTCGCTGGCGCGGCCGAGGCGGCCGGCCTCGGGGAACAGGGCTTCGGAGAGAGTCGCGGTGGCGGTGGTCATGGCGAGGATTCTACTATGGTATCCTACCGCGATGCTCGTTTTCCTGCTCGTCGCGCTGGCCTTGGCGAACGCCGCCCCCGCGGCCCGCTCCGGCCGGGCGGACGCCGCGTCCGCCGCCCCGGAACC
>SCTT01000433.1 GCA_004322435.1 bacterium | reverse complement strand
ACTTTGGGGCTCATGAAGGCGGCCGACCGCTACGACGAGCGCCTCGGCTACAAGTTCTCCACGTACGCGACCTGGTGGGTGCGGCAGTCCATCCGGCGCGCCATCGAGGACAAGTCCGCGACCATCCGCCTGCCCGCCCACGTGCACACGCTGCGCGACCGGGTGCGCGTGCTGCAGCTGCGCTTCCGGGCGGAGCAAGGGCGCGAGCCGACCGACGCGGAGCTCGCGCGCGGGCTCGACCTGAGCCCCGAGATGCTCCGCGCCGTCCTCGAGGCGGCCCACGAGCCGATGTCCATCTCCTCCGAGCCGGCGACCGCCGAGGACCTCTCGCTCGAGGACAGCCTCCCCGAGACCGCGGGGCCGTCCCCGCTCGCGACGGTCAAGGAGCACCTGCGCGCCGGAGAGCTCGAGGCCGCGCTCGGGCACCTGGCGACGCGCGAGGCCGACGTACTGAGAATGCGCTACGGGCTGGGCTGCGACCCGATGACCTTGGACGCCGCCGGCCGGAAGCTGGGGCTCACGCGCGAACGGGTGCGCCAGATCGAGCTCAAGGCCATCAAGAAGCTGCGCGCGCCGCAGGTCGCGGGGCGCCTTAAGGACTACTGGGGAAGCGGGCAGTAGCCGTCACAACCCGGCCACATCCGGCTCCGTCCCGTCGAGCCTTCCTCCGTCCCCCCCCCCATCCGTATTTACCGGCACGCGATAGCTTCCGCCCGGCGCGCGCGCCTATACTGCGGGAAGTCCAAGGGGGGCCGATGCAGGGATTTGAATCGGGCGGGCGCAGCCGGGCCGGAGGGAAGTTCTGGAGCGTGGTGCTGGCCGGCGGTCAGGGCGTGCGCCTCAAGCCCTTCGTCAAGCAGGCCTTCGGCCTCGAGAGCCCCAAGCAGTACGTCCCGTTCATGGGCCGCCGCTCGATGTTCCAGCACACTTTGGACCGCGCCGCGATGTTCGTGCCCGACCACCGCATCCTGACCGTCGCCGACGTCCGCCACGCCGAGGTCCTCTCCGCGCAGCTGGCCGGCCGGCGCCTGGGCGCGGTGGTCTACCAGCCCCTCAACAAGGAGACCGCGGCGGGCATCATGCTGCCCCTCGCCCACATCCTCGCGCTCGACCCTGAGGCCGTCGTGGCCTTCCTCCCCTCCGACCACTTCATCCTCGAGGAGACGCGCTTCATGCGCCACGTCGCCGAGGCCGCGGCGGCCGCCGCCGGCCTGACCGAGGGCATCGTCTTGTTGGGAGTGCGCCCCAGCGGCCCCGAGACGGAGTACGGCTGGATCGAGCCCGGGGCCCAGCTGCGCTCCCCCGGCCTGCGAGGGCTCTCCGGCGTGCGCCGTTTCATCGAGAAGCCGGGAGCCGAGGGGGCTCTGCGCTCCTACAAGAAGGGGCATCTTTGGAACAGTTTCGTGACGGTCGCGCGCGCGGAGGCCCTGTTCCGCCTCGTGACGCGCCGGCTGCCGGCCCTCGGCCGGGCGTTCTCGCGCATCCGCTCGGTCGTCGGGACGACGCGCTACGAAGGGGTCCTGGGCGCCGAATACGCCGCGCTGGCGCCGGCGAACCTCTCGAAGGACGTCTTCGAGGCGGTCCCCGAGGCGATGTCCTTGTTGCCGCTCGAGGGCGTGACCTGGAGCGACTGGGGCTCGGCCGCCCGCATCGCGGAGACCTATGCCGCCCTGCGCCGCCGGCCGCCGTGGGAGGCCGCCTGCGAGTCGCCCGCCTAGGCTTTGGTGTCGGAGACATAGGAGGCCGGACATGGAGACGCGAACGATGTCGGAGTGCGGACTGCTGGGCAAGACGGGCCTGCGGGTCTCGCCGCTGTGCCTGGGGACCATCACGTTCGGGACGCAGTGGGGCTGGGGCTGCGACGAGGCGGCGGCGCGCCGCATCCTCGACCGCTATCTGGACGCGGGCGGGAACTTCGTCGACACGGCGGAGATCTACAACGACGGGCGCAGCGAGGAGATGCTCGGGCGCTTCCTCAAGGACAACGGGCGGCGCGAGCACATCGTGCTGGCGAGCAAGTTCTCCTTCGCGACCGCGCCGGGCGACCCCAACGCCGGCGGCAACGGCCGCAAGAACATGCTGCGCGCCCTGGAGGGGACCCTCAAGCGCCTGCAGACCGACTTCGTCGACGTCTACTGGCTCAACGCCTGGGACATGGTGACCCCCGTCGAGGAGGTCCTCTCCACGATGGACACGCTCGTCAAGGCGGGCAAGGTCCGCTACGTGGGCTTCAGCAACACGCCGGCCTGGTACGCCGCGCGGGCCCAGACGCTGGCGCAGTGGCGGGGCTGGGAGCGGGTCTGCGGGCTGCAGATGGAATACTCGCTCGTGGAGCGCGACATCGAACGGGAGCACATCCCGACCGCGCGCCACCTGGGGATGGGCATCTGCGCGTGGAGCCCGCTCGCGAACGGCTTCCTGACCGGCAAGTACCACCGCAACGGGGAGGGCGTCGAAGGCCTCGGCCGCATCAAGACGATGCAGGACACGGGCAACGTGTTCTGCCCGCGCTTCACGGACAAGGACTGGAACATCCTGGGCGTGCTGGTCTCGGTCGCGCAGGAACTCCGGCGCTCGCCGGCCCAGGTCGCCATCAACTGGGTCACGCGGCAGCCCTCGGTCACCTCGACCTTGATCGGGGCCACCGACCACGGGCAGCTGGGCGACATGCTGGCGGCGCTCGAGTTCGAGATCCCCGCCGACCACATGCGCCGGCTCGACGAGTGCAGCCGGCTGGCGAACGTGTACCCGTACACGTTCTTCACGCCGGAGCAGAAGAAAACGATGTCGGGAGGCATCCAGCTGCGCGAGGCCGTCGTCGCGCGCTGACCAAAGGCTCTCGGCCGGCCCCCCTCGGCGGGGGCCGGCCGCTAGGGCCGGCCGTCCAGATTGACGCGGTAGCCGTTCTTGGCGACGGTGACGATGCGGTTCCGTTCTCCGCGCAGCTTGCGCCGCAGCCGCGCGACGTGCTGGTCCACCGTCCGCGTGCTCAGGTCCAACCCCTTCTCGTAGCCCCAAACCTTCTCGAGGATCTGCTCGCGCGTCAGCGCCTTGCCCCGCGCCTTGAGGAGGCAGGCCAAGAGGTCGAACTCCTTGGGGGTCACCTCGCGCGGATGCCCGCCGACGCGCAGCTCCCGGCGCCCGAGGTCCGCCTCGGCGGTCCCGAAGCGCACCGCGCCGTCCGCCGCCTCGATTCCGTGCGCGGCGCGGTGGAGCACCGCCGCGATGCGCGCCGTGAGCTCCGCGCGGGAGTAGGGTTTCGCGACGTAGTCGTCGGCCCCCAGGCGCAGGCCCAGCACCTTGTCGGCGTCGGCGTCCTTGCCCGAGATGAAGATGACCGGGACGTCCGTACGGCGCCGTAAGAGGCGCAGGAACTCGAAGCCGTCCATGTCGGGCATCATGACGTCGAGGAGGACCAGGTCGGGGGGCTCGGTCGCGACAGCCTTGAGGGCCGCGGCGCCGCTGTGGGCTATGACGGCCTCGTAGCCCTCGCGCCGGAGGATGGCCGCGGTGACGCTAGCGACTTCCTTCTCGTCGTCGACGACCAGGATGCGCCGGGGAGCCATGCTTCATGTAAGCAGGCGGCGCGCGGCGTGAAAATGACATCCGTCAGGCCGTCACCGTATATTTACATACGGCTTGCCCCCGTCGGAGGGGACCGCTCCCTCCCCCCTCTTGGATGTTACGGAACCGCTATCGCCCCCTCAGGGCGCGCCGCGCTAGACTGGGTACAGACGGCGGGGGGTCACTTTATGGAACGCGCTCAAACCCAGTACACGGTGTCGGTCAAAAACGAGGTCGGCCAGTTGCGCAAACTGATGATGTCCTTGACCCAAGAGCAGGTGCCGGTGCTCGCGGTCGCCTGGCAGGCCGAGGGCGACACCGGGTTCATCCGCTTCGTCACCGACCGCGGGCTGGGCGTTGCGCCGGCGCTCGCCCGGCTCGGCTGGACGGCCGTGCAGACCCCGGTCCACACGGTCGCGGTCCCCACCCGCCCGGGCGAGCTGGGGCGGCTGCTCAAGCTCTTCGACGACGCCGGCTTGAACGTCCTCGAGATGTACGGGAGCGCGGAGAAAGGGGACACCTGCCGGATGGTCATCGCCGTCGACCGCCCGGAGATCGCCGAGAAGCTGCTCAACGCCTACACCGAGACGATGTTCTTGGCGAGCCGGTAGGCTAGACGGCGCTTTCCCAGGCGCTCGCGCCGAGGCGGCCGCCGAGGGGCTCGTGCTCGGTGGGGCCGTAGTCCGCGGTCACCTCGAGCCCGATGCCGCCGCCCGGACGGACGATGCGGAGCATCACCAGCGACCCCTCGGGGGCGCGGACGAGCAGTTCCGCGGCCAGGCGGGCGCAGTCGGCCTGCAGGCGGGAGAGCGTCTCCTCGCTCAGGCCCGCCTCGCCGGCCAGCACCGCGACCGCGCACTGGAGGTGCCGGACGGAATGCTCCCCGACCACGGGCACCCCCACCAGCGAGGTCAGGCGGTCCGTAGGACATTCGCGGGGCGCCGTCGCGGTCTCCATGCCTGGAAATGGTACCCCGGCCCGCGCCCGGAAGCCATAGAAGCCGGGTAAATGTCGGGCATCCTACGGACCCCCGGTTCTCCCGTCGGAGCGGGCTTCCCAGGTGACACGCGCGTGACATCCCGGCCCTGGCCGCCCCGCCCCGCCGCGGCTATCCTATCGGCAGGGAACTCCCCGATGACCCGCCCCTCGGTGCTCGTGGTCGACGACGACGAAGGCGTCCGGACCATCGTGTGCGGCCGCCTGGCGGGTGAAGGCTACGACTCCCTCCAGGCGGCGGACGGCGAGTCGGCGCTGGCCCTGGCGCTCGAACGCCGTCCCGACCTGCTCATCGTGGACGTGGCGATGCCCGGCATGGGAGGCCACGAGCTCGTGCGGCGCCTGCGCCAACGTTCGAGCGTCCCCGTCATCTTCCTGAGCGGGCGCGTCGAGGACGCCGACCGCATCGTGGGGCTCAAGCTGGGGGCCGACGACTACGTGGGCAAGCCGTTCTCCCCCTCCGAGCTGATGGCCCGGGTGGAGGCGGTGCTGCGCCGGACCCGCGGCCCCGCGAGCGGCGGGACCCCGCTGCGCCTGGGGGAGCTCGAACTGGACCCCGAGCGCCGCGAGGTCCGCGTCAAGGGCCGCTACGTGCCGCTCGCCCCGCGCGAGTTCGACCTCTTGGCCATGCTGGCCGACAAGAAAGGGCGCGTCGTCACGCGCGACGAGCTCGTCGAGCGCTTCTGGGGCGTAGAAGACGGGGCCGAGGTCAGCACGCGGACCGTGGACCAGCACGTCGCGCGCCTGCGGCGGAAGCTCACGACGGAGCGTCGGCGCGTCCTGACGGTCAAGAACTCCGGGTACCGCCTGCTCTGGGACTGACAACCTGGGCCCTGAGGCCCAGGCCGGCCCAGGCCCCAAGACCTTACCGCCCGGGGGCTGGACGATATAAGATAGTCAGACGTAACGAGAGGTTGTCCAAGTGCCCCTATCCCTGACCGACCGCTTCCCTCGCGCGAAGAGCTCCTGGCTCGACTCCCTGCGCGCCGAGACCCATGTCGCCGGTGACGCTCAGAGCGTCGCCTTCACCCCCCGCCGCTACCGCAAACATCCGCTGAAGTCCAGCCTCAGCGGCATCGTCTTCTGACCGCGGCCGTCCTCGCCTCCACGCTAGCCGTCGCCGGCGTCCTCGACGCCTGGCACGCCGCCGCCGCCAAGGCCGACGAAGCGGCCTATTTCTCCCATTTCGCCTCTGAAGCCGTCTTTTTGGGCACCGACGCCTCCGAGCGCTGGGACGTGCCCGCCTTCCGGGCCTACGCCCACCCCCATTTCGCGAAGGGCAAGGGCTGGACGCTTAAGCCCTCCGGCCGCCATATCTCCTTCTCCCCGGACGGGAAGACGGCCTGGTTCGATGAAAAGGTCCTCTCCCCCTCCTACGGCCCCAGCCGCGGGTCCGGGGTCCTGCTGCTTGAGGGCGGAGCCTGGAAGATCGCCCAGTACAATCTGACGGTTCCGGTCCCGAACGGCCTGCTCGGCAAGGTCGCCAAGATGGTCGCCGAAGGGTACCCGGTCCCCGGGGACTTGGACGTCCCCGCCGCGGCGGCCCTGCTCGCGGCCCGCAAGGGCGACAAAGACCTGGTCGTCTTGGACGTGCGCACTCCCGCCGAGCACGCCGCCGGGCGCATCGCCGGCTCGGTCAACCTGGACTTCTCGGCCCCCGGCTTCAAGGACGAGCTGGCGAAGCTGGACAAATCGAAGACGTACCTCGTCCACTGCGCGAAAGGCGGCCGGAGCGCCAAGGCCCTCTCCTTAATAAAGGCCGCGGGCTTCTCTTCCGCCTACAACATGCTGGGCGGGCTGACCGCCTGGACCGAGAAGGGCCTGCCCGTCGAGAAGTAAGAAATACCCTCACCCTACCCTCTCCCGCTAGCGGGAGAGGGATGGGGTGAGGGTGTTCAGCCGCCGAGGTAGGCTTTCTGGACTTCCGGGGAGGACAAGAGCTCCTTGCCCGTCCCCTCCATCACGACCTTGCCGGTCTCGAGCACGTAGCCGCGGTGGGAGATCATGAGCGCCTTGTGGGCGTTCTGCTCGACGAGGAGGACGGAGACGCCCTCCTTGTTGACCGCCGTGATGACGGAGAAGATGGTCTCGATGACGAGGGGCGCCAGGCCCAAAGAGGGCTCGTCTAAGAGCAGGAGGCGCGG
This sequence comes from bacterium, assembly GCA_004322435.1. Taxonomy (GTDB): domain Bacteria; phylum Elusimicrobiota; class Elusimicrobia; order UBA1565; family UBA1565; genus SCTT01. The sequence continues at coordinate 5,817 of SCTT01000433.1, read as the reverse complement.
CCGGCTCATCAGCGCGCGGGCCACCGCCAGCATCTGCTGTTCGCCGCCGGAGAGGGTGCCCGCCACCTGCGTCCAGCGCTCCTTGAGGCGCGGGAAGAGGGCCAGGTACTTCTCCTCGTCGGCCTTGATGTCGGCCTTGTCGCGGCGCAGGTAGGCGCCCAGGTCCAGGTTCTCGGCGACCGTGAGGTTCAGGAAGATGCCGCGGCCCTCCGGAGCGTGGGCCATCCCCAAGGCGACGAACTGGTGGGCCTTGAGGCCGACGACCGGCTTGCCGTAGAGGCGGACCTGGCCGGCCGCCGGCTTGAGCATCCCGGAGACGGCCTTGAGCGTCGTGGTCTTGCCGGCCCCGTTGGCGCCGATGAGGGCCACGACCTCGCCCGCATTCACCTTGAGCGCCACCCCGCGCAGCGCGTGGATGCCGCCGTAGCGGACCTCGAGGCCCGAGACTTCGAGCAGCGGCTCGCTCACGCGGCCTCCGAGTCGAGCGCCTTGTGCCCGTCCTCGACGCCCAGATAGGCCTCGATGACCTTGGGGTCCTTGCGCACGTCCTCGGGCTTGCCGGAGCTGATGGTGACGCCGTGGTCCAAGACGATGAGGCGCTCGGAGATGCCCATCACGAGCTTCATGTCGTGCTCGATGAGGAGGACGGCGACGCCGAAACGGTCGCGGATGTCGTGGATGAGCGACATGAGCGCCGCGGTCTCGGTCGCGTTCATCCCGGCGGCGGGCTCGTCGAGGCAGAGCACCTTGGGCTCCGCGCCGAGCGCGCGCGCGATCTCGAGACGGCGCTGGAGGCCGTAAGGCAGGTTCTTGGCCTGGGCGTCGGCCAGGTCGCCCAGGCCCATGACCTCGAGGAGCTCCCGGGCGGTGGCCTCCATGCGGCCCTCGCGGACCTCGTGGCCCGAGGTGCCCAAGAGCGGCTCCCACAGCGGCCCATGGCCGCGCGCGTGGCAGGCGATGCGCACGTTGTCCAAGGCGCTCAAGTTCTTGAAGAGGCGGATGTTCTGGAACGTGCGGGCGATGCCCAGCGCGCAGACCTGGTGCGGGCGCAGGCCGTTGACGCGCACGCCGCCCAAAATGACCGAGCCCTCGGTGGGCGCGTAGACGCCGCTCAAGGCGTTGAAGGCCGTGGTCTTGCCGGCGCCGTTGGGGCCGATGAGGCCGACGAGCTCCTTGGGGCGGAGCTCGATGTTGAACTTGGACAGGGCGGTCAGCCCCCCGAAGCGCATCGTGACGTCCTCGGCGCGCAGGACCGCGCCGCTCATGCCGCGGCCTTCTTCTTTTTGGCGCCCCAGAACTCCCAGATCTCCCGCGTGCCGAAGAGGCCCGTGGGCCGGGCGAGCATCAAGACGACCAACAGAAGCGAGTACATCACCATCCGGTACTGGTCGAGGCCGCGCATGAGCTCGAGCGCCCCGGTCAGCAGCACCGCCGCGAGGGTGGCCCCCGAGATGGAGCCCATGCCGCCCAGCACCACCATCACGACCACCTCGATGGATTTGACGAAGGTGAAGGACTTGGGAGTGACGAGCAGGATGTAGTGGCCGAGCAGGCCCCCGCCCAAGCCCGCGAACGCGGCCGAGAGGGCGAACGCGCGCACCTTATAGCCGACGGTGTCGACGCCCATCGCCTCGGCCGCGACCTCGTCCTCGCGCACCGACAGCATCGCGCGGCCGTGGGTGCTGCACAGGAGGCGCTGGGCGGTGACCACCGTGGCCAGCGCCGCCAGGCCGACCCAGACCAACGTCGTATAGGGGGGCACGCCCGAGATGCCCGTCGCGCCGCCCAGCCAGCGGACGTTCTCGATGAGCACGCGGATGATCTCGTTGAAGCCCAGCGTCACGATGGCCAGATAGTCGCCGCGCAGGCGCAGCGAAGGCACGCCGACCATCAGCCCCATCAGGGCGGAGAGCCCCATCCCGGCCAAGAGGGCCAGCAGGAAGACGCCGTTCGACCACAGCCAGGGCGGCACCCCGCCCGCCGGGTCGCCCAGGGCCAAGGTGATCTTGGCGGTGGTGTAGGCGCCGATGGCCATGAAGCCCGCGTGGCCCAGCGAGAACTGGCCCGTGAACCCGTTGACCATGTTGAGGGACACGGCCAAAATGACGTTGACGCCGGCCATGAGCAGCACGATGGCCAAGGTCGGCGGGGCGTAGCACTGGACCAGCCAGAAGACGGGGGCGCCGAGGAGGAAGGGCGCGAGGCTTCTCAAGGCCCGCATCAGACCTTCTCCGAGGTGCGCCGGCCGAACAGGCCCTCGGGGCGCACCAGAAGGACGCCGATGAGGATGGCGAAGGCGATGGCGTCGCGGAAGGAGGAGAGCGCGTAGCCGGCGACCATCTCCTCGGAGAGGCCCAGCAGGATGCCGCCGACCATCGCGCCGGGGACGCTGCCGATGCCGCCGAAGACCGCGGCCACGAAGGCCTTGAGGCCGGGCATCATGCCCATCAGCGGGTCGATGCGGGGGTGAGAGATGGCCATGAGGAGCGCCGCCGCGCCGGCCAAGGCGCTGCCCAGGGCGAAGGTGATGGAGATGACGCGGTCCACCGGGATGCCCATCAGGGCCGCGGAGTTGGGGTCGAAGGAGACCGCGCGCATCGCGACGCCGAACTTCGTGCGGTAGACGATGAACTGCAAAGCCAGCATCAGCGCCAGCGCGGTGCCCAGGGCGATGACGTCGTAGTTCGAGAAGGCGACGTCCCACACCTCGAGCCACACGGTGCGCGGGAAAAGCTCCGGGAAGAAGCGCGGGGAAGGCCCGGGCGGGAACTCGATGGGCAGGCCCGCCCAGGCCGGCAGCTGGAAGCCGTACTCCAACAGGAAGCTGATGCCGATGGCGGTGATCAGCGAGGTCAGGCGCGGGCGGTCGCGCAGCGGGCGGTACGCGAGGCGCTCGATGAGGTAGCCCAAGAGCGCGCAGACCCCCATCGAACCCACGAAGACCAGCGCCGTGTTGAACAGCGAGGGCTCGTAGCCCTCCGCCGCGACGCCGATGGCGTGCGCGATGAAGTAGCCCGCGAAGGCCCCCACCATGTACACGTCGCCGTGGGCGAAGTTGATGAGCTTGAGCACGCCGTAGACCATCGTGTAGCCCAAGGCGATGAGGGCGTAGTTGGTCCCGACGGAGACGCCGTTGACGATGTGCTGGAGGAACTCGGACAAAAGGCTTCCTTAGGGCTTGATGGTGCCGGCGTAGCCTGGCTTCTTGCCGGTGATCTTCAAGATGACCGCGGGCTTGACCGCGTTGTGGTCGGCGTCGAGCGTGATGACGCCGGTGACGCCCTTAAATCCCTTCGTGGCCGCGATGGCCTTGCGCAGCGGCTCCCCGGTCGGCGCCGTCGCGCGGCCCATCGCGTCGGCCGTGATGAGCATCGCGTCGTAAGCCAGGGCCGCCAGGGCGTCCGGCGTCTCCTTGTACTTGGCCTTGTAGGTCTTGATGAAGTTCTGGATGGCCGGGCTCGGGTCGTCGGTCGAGTAGTGGTTCGAGAAGTAGTAGCCGTCCAAAGCCGAGCCGCCGATCTCATAGAGCTTGGAGGAGTCCCAGCCGTCCCCGCCCAACAGCGGCATGTTCATGTTGAGCTCGCGGGCCTGGCGGGCGATGAGGGCCACGTCGGTGTAGTAGCCGGGGGTGTAGATGGCCTGCGGCTTCTTGCCCTTGAGGCTCGTCAACTGGGCCTTGAAGTCCTGGTCGCCGGCCTTGTAAGACTCGTCGGCCAGGATGGTGCCGCCCAGCTCCTTGAACTTGGCCGTGAAGAAGTCGGAGAGGCCCATCGAGTAGTCGTTGCCCACGTCGCGCAGGATGGCCACGCGCTCGAGCTTCAGGGACTCGCGGGCCCACTTCGCCATCACCGTGCCCTGGAAGGGGTCGATGAAGCAGACGCGGAACACCCACTGGCGCACCTTGCCGCCGTCTTTGGTGACGCGGGGGTTCGTGGAGGACGGGGTGATCATCGGGACCTTGTTGGCCTCGGCGATGGGGGCCATGGCGAGCGAGCGGCTCGAGGCGACCTCGCCCAGCACGATGGCGACCTTGTCCTGGCTCACCAGGCGCGTGGTGGCCGTGGCGGCCTCCTCGGGCTTGCCCTGGTCGTCGTAGACCTTGGCCGCGAACATCCGGCCCTTGAGGCCGCCCTTGGAGTTGAGCTCCTCGATGGCGAGCTCGACGCCGTGGCGTGTGGACAGGCCGTAGGTCGCCTCGGCGCCGGTCAAGGACCCGATGACGCCGATGAGGATGGGGTCCTGGGCGGCGGCGGGGGACGAAAGGAGGGCGGCGGCGAGGAGGGCGCTCAGGGTCTTCTTCATAAGGCGGTACGTTAGTAAATCCCGCCCGGACCCGCAACGGAACCCGCCCCCCTCCTTTATCATTGTCCGGTGGGGCCCAATGGGCTACCATCCGCGGATGAACAAGGGAACCGCCCTCATCTGCGACGACGACCGCATCCTGGCCCGCATCGAGGAGCACATCCTCAAAGGGCAGGGCTTCACGGTGACCGTCACCGAGAACGGCCAGGAAGGCCTTGCCGCCGTCCGCGCCCAGAAGCCGGGCCTGCTCATCCTCGACTGGGAGATGCCCGTGACCGACGGCCCCGCCGTCCTGGCCGCCCTCAAGGCGGAAGCCGAGCGCCCGTACGTCATCGTCATCACGAGCCACGAGGCCCCCGAGAAGCGGGAGAAGGCCCTGGCTCTCGGCGCCGACGAGGTCCTGGTCAAGCCGTTCCAACCCGCCGACTTCACCAAGAAGGTGGCCGACCTCAAGAAGCGGGGGCTCGTCTGATGGCCGAATCCAAGGCTTTCGACGCCCGCCGGTCGACCCTCGGCGAGACCTTGGTCCACCTCGGGCTCGTCGACGCCGAACAGCTCGCCCACGCCCTCCGGGAATGCGACGGCGACCAGAAGGCCCTCCCGCAGGTCCTCGTGGCGCTGGGCTACAGCACCGAGGAGAAGATCCTCAAGGCCGTGAGCCTGCGCCTGGGGATCCCCTATTTCACCAGCTTCGAAGGGATGATCGACCCCGCGGCGGCGCGCCGGGTCCCCGAGTTCGTCGCCCGCAAGCGCCTGGCCGTCCCGCTGTTCTTGTCCGACGACTCGATGACGGTCGGTATGGTCAATCCCATCGACCTCGAGGCCATCCACGACCTGGAGTCGCACTCGGGCCTGCGCGTCGTCCCGGTGATGACCACCCTCTCCGCGCTGTTCGCCGCGGTCCACGAGGCCTACGGAGGCGGCACCGCCTCCCTCGCCCCCGAGCCCGCGGCGGCCGCCGTCGCCGAGGCCAAAGGCAAGGTGCCGCGGTTCCAGGCCGAGGAGCGCTCCGTGGTGGACACGGTGACGACGCTCCTGCAGGACGCGATGGCGCGCAAGGCCTCCGACATCCACCTCGAGCCCGAGGAGCGCAGCCTGCGCCTGCGCTTCCGCGTGGACGGCATGCTCCAAGAAGGCCGGACCTTCACCAAGGACCTCGAGTCCTCGCTCGTCGCCCGCATCAAGATCCTCGCCAAGATCGACATCACCGAGACCCGCCTCCCCCAGGACGGCCACCTCCGCTTCGAATACGGCGGCCAGAAAGTGGACGTGCGCGTCTCCTCGCTGCCGCTCATCCACGGCGAGAAGCTGGTCCTCCGCATCCTCGACTCGAACAAGGCCTTGAAGCGGCTCGACCAGATCGGGCTCTCCGAACCGGTCCTCAAGTCCTTCTCGAAGGCCATCCGGCGCCCCAACGGCATCGTCCTCGTCACCGGCCCGACCGGCAGCGGCAAGACGACCACGCTGTACGCCGCCCTGTCGGCTTTAAACGAGGTCCACACGAACGTCGTCACG
>SCTT01000432.1 GCA_004322435.1 bacterium | reverse complement strand
CTCTTCCGATCTCGAAGTTCGAGGCCGCCGCCAAGTCGATGTTCGAGGGGTATCTGGCCCATGAGCGCATCTCCGGCCTCGCCGCGAGCATCGCCCGCGGACGCTTCGCGAAGGTCCTGCCCTGGAACTACGACTTCGCCTTGAAGCACGCCGATTCCCTGACGCTCTCCTACGCGAAGGTGGAGGCCGCGGGGGAGGAGCGCTTCGCGCAGCGCACGAGCTTCACGTACAACGGCAAGACCGTCGACCTCTACCGCTACGCCGACGGCATCAAGTCGGCGACCTCGGTCTTCATCGACGGCGCCGAGGAGAAGGACGCCTCCGGCGAGCCGGTCCGGTTCTTCACCTCGAACGAAGACACCTATAAGAAGTACGTGACCTGGTTCCACGGGCGCCTCGGCGAGCCTCAGCCCGCACCCTAGGTATAATCAAGCGGTGAGATACCGCGCCCTGGCCGCACTCGCCGCACTCGCCCTGACCTCGCCCGCCAACACCCAGGAGTGGGCCCGCAAGACCCTCGAGAAGTCCCCCCGCCACGGCGAGTGGGTGAAGGTGGACAGCGGCGGCCGGCCGCTGCACCTCTTCGTCGTCTACCCGGAGGTCAAGAAGAAGGCCCCGGCCGTCGTGGTCGTCCACGAGATCTTCGGCCTGACCGACTGGGCCCGCGAGACGGCCGACGCGCTGGCCGCCGAAGGCTACATCGCGGTCGCCCCGGACCTTCTCTCCGGCGCCGCCCCCGGCGGGGGCAAGAGCGCGGATTTCCCGGATGTGGACGCCGCGCGCGCCGCGGTGTCGGCGCTCGACCCCGCGGCCGTGCTGCGCGACCTGGACGCCGCCGCCGACTACGCGAAGTCGCTGCCCGCCGCCGACGGCCGCGTCTCCGTCGCCGGCTTCTGCTGGGGCGGCGGGCAGTCCTTCCGCTTCGCCGCGCACCGCCCGGACCTGCGCGCCGCCTTCGTCTTCTACGGGCCGTCGGCCCCCGACGTCGCGGCCATCAAGGCGCCGGTCTACGGCTTCTACGCCGAAAACGACGCGCGCATCAACGCGACCCTGCCCGACACGGGACAGGCGATGAAGGCGGCCGGCAAGACGTTCGAACCCGTCACCTACCCCGGCGGAGGGCACGGCTTCATGCGCGGCGGCGAGGACCCCGAAGGCCGCCCCGGCGACAAGAAGGCGCGCGCCCAGGCTTGGAAGCGCCTCAAGACGCTCCTGAAGAAATAGCCGGATGCCCCTGTTCCCGGCCGCGCTGCTGTCCGTCCTCGCGGCCCTCCCTGCCTCGGCCCTCGACCCGCGCGAGTGGCCCCTGACTCCCGAGGCGTCCGTCCGAATCGAGGCGGAGAACGCCCGGGCGTGCGCGGCGTTCTCGGCGGCGCTCGACAAGGTCGAAGGCCTCCGGACCGCCTACAAAGACGCTCCGGACCGCGACGCCGCCCTCGCCGCCTGGGCCGCGGCGCTGGCCGACGTCCCCCCGTTGCGCGCCGCCGCCGAGGAGACGAACGGCCGGCACCGGAAAGGGTTGGCGGACACGGACCTCTTCGTGATGATGAAGGCCGTCGGGGCCGTGCGGAACCGCGAGAGCGGCTACGAAGAGGTCGCGCCCGAGTACAAGGCGATCAACCGCAACGAGAACACGATGGACGTCCGCACGAAAAGGCTCGTCGTCCGGTTCGGCGGAGAGACGGCGCGCCTCGAGGAGGCCTCGGCCGCGCGCGCGCTCGAGCGCGAGCGCGAGGCGGAGACCCGCCTGATGCTCGCCGGCGGGGGCGCCTTGCTCCTGGCCCTCCTGGGAGCGGCCGTTTGGGCCAGGCGAAGGCCGAGGATTTGACTCTAATTTGACCCTCGTCTGACTCCCCTCAGACCCCCGGTTCGTACCCTGAGGGTATGAACAAACCCTCGGTCACCCCCGCCTCCCTGCCGCCGCAGTGCCCCTTATTCCCAGGACTGTGGCTGCCCGACTTCGACGTGCAGCTCCCTTGGTGCGCGGAGGCACCGCGCTCGAGCGAGGCCGCAACTTCATAAGATTCGGCGTGCCGCCGCTGCCGCCGCTCCTCTATGGGACCGCCTGGAAAAAAGACCGCACCGCCGCTTTAGTCGAGCAGGCCGTCCTCTTGGGCTTTCGCGGCATCGACACCGCCTGCCAGCCCAAGCACTACAGCGAGGCGGGGGTCGGGCAGGCCTTGAAAGCCCTGGCCGCGGTAGGCATCGGGCGCGACCAGCTCTTCCTGCAGACGAAGTTCACATCCCTCGACGGCCAGGACCCCGCGCGGGTCCCCTACGACCCCCGCGCGCCGTTGGCCGAACAGGTGAAGCAGTCTTTCGCCGCCTCGCTCAAGAACCTCGGCACGGACCACCTCGACTCCTGGGTGCTCCATTCGCCGCTGCGCACCCTGGCTGAAACGATGGAGGTCTGGGGGGCGATGGAGGCGGTCCGCGCCGCCGGCGGGGCGCGCATGCTGGGTTTGAGCAACTGCTACGACCTCGACGAGCTCAAGGAGGTCCATGCCGCCGCGGCCGTCAAGCCCTCGGTCCTGCAGAACCGATTCTACGCCCAGACCGGCTACGACGCCGAGCTGCGCGCCTTCTGCGAAGACAACGGCATGCGCTATCAGAGCTTTTGGACTTTGAGCGCCAATCCCCACCTGCTCGCCAGCCCCGCGGTGCAGGGGCTCGCACGACGCCTTGGCCGGACGCCCGCCCAGGTCCTCTTCCGCTACCTCAACCAACGCGGCGTGGTGCCTCTGACGGGGACGACCTCGCCGCAGCACATGAAGGAAGACCTGGCGATCCTCGAGTTCGAGCTCGCGCCCGCGGACCTCGCAGCCGTCGACGGGCTGCTTAGATAGGCTAGGGCGCCGGCTGAGGGGCGGGGGTGGTCTGCGCCCCGCTCAGCGCGGCGGCTTCGACCGTCAACTGCTGGGCTTCCTTCTCGTACTGCTTGGCCTTCTTCTCGGCCTTCTTGGCCTTGTCGTAGTGATAGAGGGCCTGGGGGTGCTGGCCGAGGGCGGCCAGCACGGCGGCCTTCTTCTCGTTATCGGCCTGCTCGTCGCGCTTCTTGGACGCCTTCTCCATGAGCGTGTTGATGGTGGTGAGGAGATCCTGGGGGTTCCCGGCGGCGTCTCCCTCGCCGGGCCCCGCGCCGTCGCCGGCCCCGGCCCCCGCCCCGCCGCCCGCTCGTGGTCGTGTCCGACGACCGGCGGGTGCGCGACGGTGCGGTCGCCCTGGGCGCCAACGTCGTCGGTGCGGGCGTGCTGGCCGAGCTGCTCCGGCGGTAGCCCCGGCCTTCGATGTCACACCCCCTTCGTAGGGTG
>SCTT01000431.1 GCA_004322435.1 bacterium | reverse complement strand
TCGCGGGCGTTCAAGGGCGTGATGACGTCCGAGGCGTCGCCCGGCACGCCGCCGCGCGCCAAGCCCATGATCCCGGGCTCGGAGGGGTCCCCGACGCCGGGGAACTGCATCCCGTTCTGCGCAAATCCCTGCGTCAGAGCCTTGTCCGTGTCCTCGCCCTCGCTGATCAGGTACTCGGCCAGCGGCGCCATCACGAGAACGGCCAGGCCGGCGCCGATGAAGGCCATGTCCTTTGTCTTGAGGGCCTTGAGGCGCCCCAGCAGGGAGTTGGACTTCTGGCCGGCGCCGCGGAAGAGCGGCATCCCGACGAGCTTGTCGCTCGAGTTGGACGTCCACAGGGGCAGGGCGGCCCCGCCCTTGTCCTTGGAGGCCGACGGAGGCTGGCTGCCGGGAGGCGTGGGCAGCGGCATCGGGTTGAAAGGCTTCTTGGGGTCGGTGGCCATAGCGTTTCCTCTCATTTAGGAGTGTAAAGATGCCCTCCGCAAACGTCAAGGGTCCTCCCCGCCTGTGGGCCTGGGAACTATTGTGGGGCGTCCGGCCGTCGCGTTTAAAGGCGGGTCCTGCCCGTGCGTCCGAGTCCTCCGCTCCCCCGAACCCGTGAACCTTGACGGTTCCCCCGCGACGAGCGCGGGGGCCCCCTCCCACGGGGTCGCTACGGACTCGGCCGCGCGGTCGCCCGCCGTGATTCGTCGACGGCCTCGCCTGAATTGCAACGGTTCAGGGCGACTATCCCTAGGGATAGCTGCAAGACGTCAGCCGGACAGGGGTGCCAATGTTTCCGGTCCGGCCCCTCGGGCGCCGGGCCGTCGAAAGGAAACGACGGGTGGCCGCAGGGGAGCGCTCGCAGCGACCCCGTGGGAGGGGGCCCCCGCGCCCGCTCTTAGGAAGCCGTTGTTCGAAGCGGGCTCGGAGCGGGGGAACCGTCAGGTTCAAGGGTTCGGGGGAGCGGAGAGCGCGCCCCTGCGGACAGGACCCGCCTTCTGGACGCGACGGCCGCAACGCATCAAGACCTCGGGAACTATTTAGGGGCGTTCGGCGTAATATATAGTGAGGCCCATGGCCGACGCGACGCGGAAAGGAAAGGCGGCTTTCTGGGCCCTGGCCCTGGGCGTCCTCGTGCTGGCCGGGGTCCCGTCCGTCTATCTCGTCGAGTCCGCCCGCGACTACTGGCGCTTCCTCCGCGGCTGGGACCCCGGCGTCCTCAAGCCCACCACGACGCGCCGCGTGCCCCACCGCGGCGAAGGCGGCGAGCCCCCGGACATCCGCTTCGTCGACTTCGAGCTCAAGGCCCCCGAAGCCAAGTCCGTCGCCCTGGCAGCCTCGTTCAACGGCTTCGACGCCGCCGCCCTCAAACTCGACCGGGGGGCCGACGGCGTCTGGCGCGTCACGGTCCCCCTCCCGCCCGGGACCTACGACTACGGCTTCGACGTAGACGGCCGGTGGACGGTGGACCCCGCCGGCGGGCGCGCGGCCAAGCACGGCGGCCGGGACGTCACGACGCGGGAGGTCGAATGACCGCCGCCTTGCTGGCCCTCTTGTTCCTGCCCGACCCGGCGGCCCTCGACTGGGCCGCCTTCTCGGCCGCGGTCTCCTCGGCGCCGCACCGCTTCACCGTCGCGCTCTCGGCCGAGGAGACCCCCGAGGTCCAGCGCGCCTGGCTCAAGGAAGCGGCGGCCTCCGGGCGCATCGAGCTCGCGCTGCGCCTCCCCCACGACCCGCTTCTGCCCCTCCTCAACCGCCGCAGCCCGGCCGCGGCCGCGGAGGGGCTGGCGGCCTCCCGCGCCGCGTTCCGGGCCGCCTTCGGCGTCGAGCCCGCCGGGTTCGTCGCCGGCGGCGCGGCCCTCGACGAAGCGAGCCGGCGGGCGCTGGCCGCCCAGGGCTTCGCCTGGACCGCCGCCGGGGCCGGCGCCTATTCCCGCCCGTGGCGGGCGGCTGGGACCCTCCTGGCCGTCCCCCTCTCCCCCGCGTTCCCCCCGTCGGAGCCCGCCGCGGGGGTCGTGGCGTCCTCCGGCCTCCCCGCTCTCGCGGCGGCCCTCGCCGCCGGCCCGTGGACGACCGTCGGCGCGGCGGCCGCGGCCGCGGAACCCTTCGGCATCGCCCCCTCCTCCTGGCCCGCCTGGGACGGGGCGGAGACGTGGCTTGAATCCACCGCGACCCGGAAGGCCTCCGCCTACTTCACCCGGGCCGCGGACGCCCTGGCCCGCTTCCAAAGCTCGGGGCATGCCGCCGAGGACCGCCTCGAGCGCGGGACCGAGGCCCTGCGCTCGGCCGCCGCCGTGAGGCACTTCAGGCCGGGGGCCCCGCCCGAACCGCTGGCGGCCGCGGTCGCCGCGGTCTATAAGGAAATCGGGGAACCGGCCCCCGGGCTCGAGGGGGACGCCCCCGGGGCCGTCGAAGCGGCCCTGCTCGCGAACGGGGTCGAGTTCCGCAACGCCGAAGGGTCGACCGTTCCCTGGCGGCCGGCTTCGCTGCGCGTGGAGCGCGTCTCCGGCGACGTCGCGGTGACGGTGCGGGCCTCCTCGGCGGCGGCGGCGCTCTACATCGACTTAAACGGCCTCGCCGGCATCGGCTCCACGCGCCTGATGGCCGGCCGCCGCGAGGCCCTGCGCGCGCGGGACGCCTGGGAGTTCGCCGCTCTCGTCGGGCCCTCGGGCGCCGCGCTCTGGCGCGTCGGGACGGGGGAGCCGGGCCGCCTGGAGGACCTCAAGGCGGAGTCCGTGGACGGCGAGCTCCGCTTCGTCCTGCCCGGCAAGCGCCTGCGCGGCAACCCGTCGGGCTGGGGGTTCTTGCTGTTGACCACGCCCGCGGAGGGCGGCGGACCGGCGGCGCTGTTGGGGTCCGCCGAGGACCAGAAGAAGCTCTCCGCCGGCGGCCCGCCGCCCGTGCTCAAGGCCGTGCGGCTTCTGTCCGAGCGTTAGAACCCCGGGGGTCAGGCCCTTGGGCTTCTAACGAGACAGAGCAGGACCGTTCGATAGATGGATTTACGCGCCTCGGGCGCGTGGGTTCGAGGATTTCATCCGACCGAAATCCTCGAACCTCCTCTCCTTGAACGACGAGAATCCTGGATTCAGGACGGTCCCCTCCAAGGCCGAATGGTGATACATTCCGGATTTGTGGAATATCGGACCTGATAGACGACACGGATTGGGATTGGACATCCGCTCCGCCGTTCACGGAGGAGAGGTTCGAGGATTCCCGTATGAGGAATCCTCGAACCCACGCGCCCAAGGCGCGTAAACGGCTCCGTCTGAAGGATTGGGTTGTGCCGTTAGAAGTCCAGGGGCCTGGCCCCTCAGTTCTAAGGCTCGTAGACGATCTTCCGGATGATGACCTTGTCGTTGCCGCCGACGTCGGTGCCTTCGATGCGGAAGTTGTTCGGGCCGGCCTTGAGCAGGACCTCGGTCGAGAACGACCCGTCGGTGTCCTTCGTGACCCGGTCGCCGTTGATGAGGACGCTCAGGTCCTTCGAGGCCCGCCCGAGGATGCGGTAGCGGGAGGCCTTCACGCGCACCTCCTCCTCCTCGGGCCGCGTGACCTCGAGGGCCCCGGTGAACGCCAGCGACTGCACGTCGTCGGCCCCGCCGGGACGGTAGGGCTTGGGCGGCGACCACTTCCCTTCTTCGCCGAGCAGGTCGATGATGCGCGCCCGCACGTAGAAGGCCCCGTCCTTGAGGCCGGCCTGCGCGAGGTCGATCGTGTCTCCCGCGTCGAACTTCTTGTCAAAGGCGGGCTTGGCGAAATCCGGGGTGCGCGAGATCTGCACGCGGTAGGCCGCGACCGGCAGGCCGACCGCCAGCGCCGCCAGGTCCGCGCCGAGGGACCCCGCCCCGGGAGCCGAGGGGGCGCCGGAGCGGAACTTCACCACCGCGTCCGAGCGGCCGTCGAGCCCCTTGACCTCGGGGGCCATCGCCAGGTCCACGCTCGGCATCTTCGTGGGCGTCGTGGGGACGCGGTTCAAGGCGATGTCCGTGGTGAAGCCGGCCTTCACCTCGACGCTCTTGGACCCCTTGAGGTCCTGGACGTCCGCCGCGCCCTTGTACACTTTGACGCGCGTCGAGAGGTCGTCTAGGATCTGCGCCGAATACTTGGTGTCGCCGCCCTTCGGCACGATGCGCGCGGAAGGCGTGACGACGCGGGCGACCGTGGTGTGGATCGTGCCGCGTTTGAGCTCGAGCTCGTAGTCGGCCTTCTTGGGCGACTTGAGGATGGCCATCGAGTTCGCGTCGAGCTTGAGCAGGCCCCCGTTGTGGAAGGTGACGCGCGCCCAGGAGCCCTCCTGGGTCCGCAGGCCCCAGTCCTCGAAGAGCTCCATCTTGTTCGTCGCCGGGTTCCACGCCGGGCTCTCGACCTCGCGGAAGGAGACCGACCGCTCCATGTCGAGGAGGGTGGCGGCCTGGTACTTCTCCTTGAGCTCCTCGGTGGGGACCTTGAGGGTCATCCCGGGCAGGGCCACCGTGGGGTCGGAGGTCGGCAGGCTGTTGTTCTTGAGGATGACGTTCCAACGCTTGGGGTCCTTCAGGTACTTCTGGGAGATGCTCCAGAGCGTGTCCCCGGGCATGACCTTGATGGACTGGGTCTTCTCGGGCGCCGCCAGCGCGGGGGCCGCCGGGAGCAGGCCCCCGGCGGCCAGCAGGGCGGCGGCCAGCAGGCTACGCATGCTTCTCCCCGCCGGCCGCGGCGGCCTCGGCCGGGAGCGTCAGGGTCTTCGGGATGGTGAAGTAGAAGCGGGCGCCCTTGCCCAGCTCCGACTCGACCCAGATACGCCCCTTGTGCGCCTCGACGAAGCGCTTGCAGATGGTCAGCCCCAGCCCGGTCCCCCCGCGCTTCTGGCCGGGCACCTGCTCGAACTTGGCGAAGATCTTCTCGAGGTGGGTCGCCGGGATGCCGGGGCCGTTGTCCTCGACGCAGACGCGCATCTCGGGGCCCAGGTCCTCGACGTGGACGACGATGCGGCCGTCGTCGGGGGCGAACTTGATGGCATTGCCCAAGAGGTTCGTGATGACGCGCTCGATCTGGTCCGGGTCGCAGACGGCGGTGAACTCCTCGGCGGCGTCCAGCTCGCAGACGATGCCGCGGCGCTTCGCGAGCGACCCCAGGATGTCCACCGAGTGGCTCGCGAGGCCGGCCAGCGACGCCTCCTTCAGGTTCATCTCGAGCTCGTGCGTCTCCATCTTCGCGACGTCCAGGATGTTGTTGACCAGCGTCATCAGGCGGTTGGCCGACTTGTGCATCGACTCGACCATCCCCTTCTGCTGCGGGTTGAGCACGCCGACGACGCCCTTGAGCAGGAACTCGAGGAAGCCCACGATGGAACCCAGCGGGTTCCTCAGGTCGTGGGTGATGGAGTGGAGGAACTCCTCCTTCATCTTGTCGAGCTCCTTCTCGAAGGTCACGTCGTGGAGCGCCGTCACGGTGCCCAGCACGGCGCCTTTCGACGGGGAGAGCAGGCGGCGCGCGGACACGCGCAAAAACAGGCGCCGGTCGTCGCTCGAGAGGTCCACCTCGATGACGGCCTCCTGGTCCGGATGCGCGACCGCGCCGAGGACGGCCTTGCGCAGCTCCGATTCGCTCGGGAGGATCTCCTCGAGCGGCCGGCCCTCGAGCCCCTCGCTGCCGAGGACCTCCTTGGCCTTGCGGTTGGCGAGCTGGACGACGCCGTCGTTGTCCGTCATCACGATGCCATCGGCGATGGAGTACAGGATGGCGTCGGTCTTCTTCTGCTCGAGCAGCAGCCGGTCCACCTGCAGCTCGGCGTAGCCCTTCAGGCGCGCGACCATGCGGTTGAAGGTGTCGCCGAGGCCCTGCAGCTCGTCGCCCGTGGAGAGCGCCAGGTCCGGCGGGAACTCGCCGCGGGCGACGGCCTCGGCGGCCTCGGTCAACGAGAGGATGGGGCTGGCGAGCTTGCGCGCCATCGTCAGCGCGAAGCCGACCGCGGCGAAGAACACGGCCGCGATGACGAACAGCGCGGCGCGCTTCATCTTGGCCGCCGCGAAGTAGGCCTCGTCCTTGGGCTGCTGGATGACGACGGCGGCGTCGATCTCGGGGACCGGCGCGTAGGCGCCGACCTGCATCGTCCCGCGGCCGTCCTTGTACTCGCTCGAACCGACGGTGGACGCGGTCAGCGCCTGGGCGACGATGGGCCACTGGAGGAGCCCCTCGAGCTCGGAGCGCGACAGGCGGGCGTCGGGGTAGATCAGCGGCACGCCCCCGGACCCGACCAGCATCGCGTAGCCGGTGCCGCCGACGCGCTCGCGGCTGATGGAGTCCCACAGCGACTTGAGCGCCACCGAGACCCGCATGTCGGTCGCCTCGGAGAGCGGCATGTAGACCTCGAGGCGCGGGACCTGGCCCTCGCGGGCCGTGGTCCAGAGCGTGCGCGTCCGGGTCTTCGCGTACTCGACGTAGCCCGGGTCGTGCGGGTAGTCCGGCGCGGTCTCCCGCTGCACGAGCTGGGGGTTGAAGACCTTGAGCAGCTCCTGGCCCTTGGTCGAGAGGATGGAGACCTCCTCGAGGTCGGTATGGCTCTCGACGAGGCTGCGCAAGAGCTCCTGGCGCGTGGTCCAATCGAGGTTCGGGCGCTTGAGGGCGGCCACGGTGAAGCGCAGCTTCTCGTCGAGGTTGCCCAAATACATCGAGACCGACTGGGCGGTCTTCTCCGCCAGCTTCACGTGGAGCTCGAGCACCGCGGCCTGGATGCCGTCCCGGCTCAAGGCGATGAGCTGATAGGCCATGAAGGCCGCCGGCGCCAGCGCCAGCACGCACATGGCTAAGAGGAAGCGCCTGAATAGCCCGGAGGCCAGGAGGCGCTGAGGGGCGCTCGACATCTCAATCAATATAAGGCGAATGTTAAGGCGTGTCAACCGGGGCCGCAGGGCCCTTGAAATCCCCCCGGAAGGCCTTTACGCTAGGGGTATGGCGAATCCCAAGCACCCGTTCGGCCTCGGCAAGGACCAGCGCCGCAAGGAGAAGAAGGGCGGCGCCGCCGGGCTCCCCGGGGCCGCGGCCGGCTCCACCCCCTCGGGGCTGGCCTTCGACAGCGGCGTCGAGGCCCTTTCGACCTTGGGCCGGGCCGCCCCCACCGGGGGCTCGCAGGTCGGCCTGTGGGAAGGCCTCGTCGGCGGCCTCTCGAAGGCCACCGGATTGGGGGCCGTCGCTGCTGGCAAGACCTTGGTCGTGGGACTCGTCGTCGCCGCCTCCTCGCTGGCCGCCGGCGTCTCCCTTTATATAGGCAACTCCACCCCGACCTCGGCCCCGTCGCTCGGCCGCCGCGTGTTCGTGGACTCGGCCTCCGAGGAGGAGCCGGTCAAGCTGGCGCGCGTGAGCGCTCCGGCCGAGACGCAGACCCAGTCGGGCTCCCTCGAGTACGTGGCCGAGGGCAACGCGCCGGCCGCCGAAGCCGCGGCCGCCCCCGAGAAGACCTCCGACGCCCCGGCCGCGACCCCCGAGGTGAAGAATTCCGAGCTCCCCAACCATGACGCTCCGGCCCCGGCGACCGCCGTGGTCCACGACCCCGGGCCCAAGCCCCAGCTCGCCAAGCGCGCGATGCCCCAAGCCCGCGGCGAGCCCGGCGGCGGCGCGCGCCTGGAACCCTTGAAGAGCCTCAACGGGAAGATGGGCGCCGGTTTCCAGGAGGTCTACCGTCCGACGAAGACGGGGGCCTTCGACGCGACCTCGCAGGCCAAGTCCGGCTACGGCGTGAACCGCCGCTCGGTGCTCGCGAAGTCCGGCACCAACGCGATGGCCCAGGCCAAGTTCGCCAACCGGATGTCCCAGAGCGGCACACGGATGGGCAACGGCACCTCCGCCGCGCACACGACCTCGCTGCCCTTCGACGGGGCCAACACCGCCGCGGCGCTCGGCGCGACGAAGGCCGGCGGCTCCTCCATCGGCGGCACCGGCGTCGCCTCGAGCGCCAACGGCATCCTCGACTCGAAGTCCGTCGAGCCCCCGCCGGCCCCGGAGTCCAAGAAGAACGAGAACAAGACCCCCTACCAGGGCCTCATCATGGCCGCCATCGCGGCGCTGATGATCGGCACCGTCCTCCTGATGATCGCCGGCAAGATGGCCGGCGAGGCCAAGAAGTGCACCGGCCCCGACTGCGCCGCGAAGCTCCAGGCCGCCAAGATGCTCGCGGCGGCCGCGATGGCCGCCGGCGGCGCCGCGGCGGCGATGGGCGGCGTGCTGGCCGGGCAGTACGGCCAGATGACGCAGGGCATGCCCTTCATCATGGGCGGCGGAATTTTGGCGGTGCAGGCCGGCATGGTCCTGATGAAGGACGACAAGGCCGGAGAGGACGGCGCCGAGGGCGTCAGCAACGCCGCGGGTCAGGCCGCGAGCCAGGCCGGCCAGGCGCTGAGCGGCATGAACAACCAGGGCTCTGACAAGGGCTCGTCGAACTCGAACAGCTCGAAGCCCGCCACCGTGAACGTGGTCAAGCCCAACGCCCCCACGTACCACGGCAACATCAACACGCCTTAACCCCTAGCGCCCGCCGCGCCGGGCCTCGTTTCTCATATAGCCCGAGAACGCCCGGTCCGCCGCCTTCGTCCCGACGCGGCCCAGGGCCGAGGCCGCGCTGTAGCGCACGTCGGGGTGCGGGTCCCTCAGGAGCTTCTTGAGGCCGGGGACCGCCTCGTCACCCCCCGCCGTCACCGAGCCCAAGGCCAGCGCCGCGTCGGAGCGCACCCGCGCGCTGGGGTCCTTGAGCGCGCCGAGCAGCGCCTTGGCCGCCCCCTTGGCGTCCGTCCCCCGCGAGCCGATCATCTGGGCGGCTAGCGCCCGCACCGCGGGCTCCGGAGCGGCGAGCCCCTTGAGGAGGACCGGCAAAGGGTCGTCGGGGCTGAGCTTCGTCCCGGCGTCGGCCTGGAGGTCCGCGGCGGCGCTCACCCGCCGCTCGTCGCGTCCGGCCGGGCCGACCGGGGCCGCCAAGGCGGACTCGCCCTTGCCGAGACGGCGGCGCGCCTCGAGCGCGGAGTCGGGCTTCGTCCGCCCGACCGCTTCGGTGAAAGCGCTGGCCGAGACCTCGCCCTCCTCGCGCCCGGGGGCGCCCGCCGGAGCGGGCAGGTCCTCCGCTTCGCCCAGTGGGGCTGCCAAATCCGAGTCCGCCCCGTCGCGGTCCGTCGGCGCCCGGTCGGCGGAGGCCGCCACAGGAGCCTCCTCCCGAGGCGGAGGTCCCTTGGGCGCGGGCAAGGACTCCTTCGGGCGCTTTGAGGGCGGGGCGGGGGGCGGCTCCCGGCGCTCGAGGAGCCTTTGGGCGATGAGGGCCTCCGGGCTGGGCCCCGCGGTGCGCGGCGGCGGCTCCTCCTCGGGCGGCTCCGGCTCGGCTTCGGGCGGCGGAGCGGCCTTCCGCCGCGGACGGCGCACGGGCGGCGGCTCGGCCGCCTGGGCGACCTCTTCGCCCTCCTCCTTCTCGATGGGTACGGGCCGGCAGCACTGCACCCAGGTCAGGTCGCCCTGGGCGTGGCGCTCGTCGCGGCGGTAGCGGCCCTCCTTGCCGGTGATGGCGTCGGCGGGCTCGTCCATCTGCGCCCAGGGCGGCGGGCAGTCCTCGGGGATGAGGCGGCATTCGACCTCGACGGGCTCGGGCGCCGCCGCCTCCGACGACGGGCAGCAGAACGCCACGCCCGCGTCCTCGCCGCGCACCTTGAGGAGCTTGGGGCTCTCCGGCGGGCGCCCGATGCCGTGTACCGTCATTCCCTTGGGACACATGTTCTTGCCCAGGCGCTGGAAGCGCAGATACGAGCAGCCGGCCTCGTCGGGGCGGGTCGAGTCCTTGGCCTTGACCGCCCGGACCTTGGAGGCGGCCGAGTCGGGCAGATAGGAGGAAACGCATTCGGAGGAGTCGTCGTCGCCCTCCGCCGCGCCGGGCGCCGAGCGCCCCAGGCGCCCGAGCTGGTGGGCCGCCGCCAGGCGCACCAGCCGGCAGCGGTCGGACCCGGCCAGGCGCGAGAGTTCGTCCAAGCCGCCGGCCTGGAAGCGCCCCAGCGCCTCGGCCGCGGCGGCCCGCACCTGCCAGTCGGAGTCCCGCGCCGCCAGCTTCAGGAGGTCCCGCCCCGCCGGCCCCTTGTCGGTCAGGGTGCGCACGATGCGCAGACGGTCCTCCCAGGGGGCGTGGCGCAGGCGCTCTTCCAAGGGTTCGAGGCCGCTTTCGTAGGGGGCGGCGAACGCCGAGGCGGCGAGCAGGAGCAAGGCGGGGAGCATCCTCCGAAGGATAGCCCCCGGAGCGGCGTTGTGCCAGCGGCGCATTTCCGATAATATCTCGGCGCACCGCATGCCCGTCGACCGAAGCGCGTTGAAAGCCCTGGGAGCCCTGGCCGCCGCCGGCGTGCTGGCCCTGGCCGGCGCCGAGGCCGTCCTCGGCGCCTTCTACCCGCAGGAGCGGATGAGCTCGGCCTACGTCGACCGCTGGGGCACCCGCCTCTACATCGGCCACGCGAACATCCGCCACCGCCGCTACCACTTCGACGTCACCTACCACACGAATGCCTTGGGCTTCCGCGGGCCCGACCGGCCCTTCGAGAAGCCCGCCGGCACGGCCCGCATCGTCGTGCTGGGCGCCTCGTTCGTCTTCGGGTCCGGGGTGGCCAACGGCCTTACCTACGGCGAGCTGCTCGAGGCCAAGCTCAACGCCGCGAACCTCGCCAAGCGCTTCGAGGTCGTGAACCTCGGGGCGCCCGGCACGCCGCTGGCCTTCCACGAGCTCCTTTACCGCGACCTCGGCCGGAAATACAGCCCCGACGTCGTCGTCGTCCACGCGCAGCTCAACGGGGTCACCGACTTAAACGCCCATCAGTTCGCCCGGCAGGACTACCCGATGGAGAGCGGCGGGACCGGCTGGGCCGGCGTCGCGCGGACCGTCCTGAGGAACTTCCCCGGCTACGCCTTCCTCTGCGAGAACTCGCACCTGTGGGCGTTGAAGCGCAAGAGCATGGTCGGGCGCGGCGTCACGGGCGGCAACCCCGCCGCGGCGACGGGCCCGGCGGCCGCCAAAGAGGGGCCCTCGCCGGAGGAGTTCGCCGCCCGCCAGCGAGGCTACCTGGAGCGCCTCGACGCCATAGCGTCCGACGTGTGCGCGAGCGGCGGCACCACGGTGGTCCTGCGCGCGAAGGACCACTTCGCGCCCTTCCCACTCATCGACTCCACGCTCGACGCCTGGGACAGGGCCCGGCCCTGCGTGCGCTCGCTCGAGGTGTCGGTCACCCCCGACCTCATCATCGCGGCGGGCGACCCCCATTGGAACGAGAAGGGACAGGAAGCCGCGGCCTCGGCCTTGGCGGGACTCCTCGCCCCCCGGTTCAAGCGCTGATGCTCTTCTATAGCCCCGAATTCCTCGTCTTCCTCCCCCTGGTCTTCATCCTCTACTGGTGGGTGTTCTCGGAGCGCGCCTCGAAGCTCACCTTCCTGCTCGCGGCCAGCTACGTCTTCTACATGAGCTGGAGCCCCAAGCTCATCGTGCTGCTCTTGGGCTCGACCCTCATCGACTATTTCGCCGTCGTCTGGATGCAGCGCACCGAGGACCCCTGGAAGCGCCGGGCGCTGTTGGGCGCCAGCATCGTCTTCAACATCGGGATGCTGAGCACCTTCAAGTACGCCAACTTCTTCCTCCACGACGTGGCCGGGCCGCTGACCGGCTGGGTCCCCCCTCACCTCGACATCGTGCTGCCCCTGGGCATCTCCTTCTACACCTTCGAGACCTTGAGCTACGTGGTCGACTGCTACTACAAGAAGACGAAGCCCTTCGACACGCTGCGCGACTACGCGGTCTTCATCTCCTTCTTCCCCCACCTGATCGCCGGGCCCATCATCCGGCCCCGGCAGTTCCTGCCCCAGCTCAAGGAGCTCCGGACGCTCACCGGCGCCGACATCCACGTCGGGGCGGCCTGGTTCCTGATGGGGCTCGTCAAAAAGCTCGTCATCGCGGACCGCTTCTCGCTCTACGCCGACCCCGTCTTCGCCGACCCCGCGGCCCACGGCACCCTGGCCGCCTGGGCCGGCGTCGCCGCGTACGCCGGGCAGATCTACTTCGACTTCTCGGGCTACAGCGACATGGCCATCGGCATCGCGCGCCTGTTCTGCTTCGACCTGCCCCTCAACTTCCGCACGCCTTATTTGAGCCGCAACGTCGCCGAGTTCTGGAAGCGCTGGCACATCTCGCTCTCATCCTGGCTGCGCGACTACCTCTACGCCCCCCTGCGCGGGCTGGCCGAAGGCGAGTGGGCGAACTACATGGCCGTCTTCATGACGATGTTTTTGGGCGGCCTGTGGCACGGCGCCAACTGGACCTTCGTGGCCTGGGGGTCGTTCCACGGCGGGCTCTTGATGGCGCACCGTTTCCTGAACGTGGAACTGGGACGCTTCTGGAAGCCGGCCGCGGCGCTGGTCCCCCTCCCCGTGCGCGATGTCCTCTCGCGCGCCTTGGTGTTCGCCCTGGCCTGCGTCGGGTGGGTCTTCTTCCGGGCCCAGGATTTCGGGACCGCCTTCGAGGTGCTGCGCCGGATGTTCCACTACACCGCGGGGGCGGCGCCGGCCCTGGCGGTCCCCGCTCTGCTCGCGGTGATGTTCGCCTACGACGTGACCGCGTTCCGGGCCGAGTCGGGAGACTGGGACCTCGAGGGGACCTTGCTGGGCCTCCCCTCTTGGACGCGCGTCGTCCTCTACGCGGCCGCGCTCGTCGTCATCTTGGTGTACACGCCGATGGACGCCCGGCCGTTCATCTACTTCCAGTTCTAGCGTCCGGCCGCGCCTCAGTTCCCCGTTGTAATGATGGTCAGCGCGATGGTGCCCGGACCGTACTGCATCCCCGCGCAGACGAGGGAGTCATAGGCGATCGTCATGCTGTAGCTTCCGGCCATCGTGGGAACTCCGGAAACAGTCCCATTGGCCTGCAGTTGAAGGCCGGGGGCCAAACGGCCGGTGGCGACACGCACCGCGGTCGGGAAGAACCAAGTCGAGTTCGGGCACCCGGCGCTCGGGGTCTCCAGGAACGGCAGGCCGACCGTCCCATACGTCCGGCCCGTGTTGCTGTAGTCCCAATATCCTCGGCCGCGCTCGTCGCGTTCCCAGAGAGCCTGTCCATAGTACGGCGCACGCGTCAGCTGCGCGTCGGCATTCCTGGGAGACAGCGCTGAAAGCCCACAAAGGCTCCAGAAGACCCCTAAAACGAGCATTCCTCGGCGTCCGAACATGATTCCCTCCACCCTTCGCACCCTTGATTGTAAACCGTCCGCCGTCCGTTTAGTTGAAGCCTAAGACCCACCACAAGGGGGGCCCAAAGCCCCAGATGAGAAGGGCTAGGCCAGAGCCGCTAGGCGCCGGCGGCGCAGCAGCTCGATGAGGAGCGCCACGGCGGCCGCCGCGGCCGCGAAGGCCAGCGCCCAGACCCAGGCCGGCAGGTGCGGGATGGGGCTGGGGTTCGTCGGGTCGTTGGGATTGGTCGGGTCGTTCGGGTTCGTGGGCCCGCGCCGCAGCTCGTCTTCGAGCTCCTTCAAGTGCTGGCGCTGGCGCGCGAGCTCGGCGCGCAGCTCCACGAGCTCGGCCTTAAGGCGCGCCATCTCGCGCTCGAGGGCCCGCTGGGCCCCGATGCGCCAGCCCTGCTCGTGCGCGCGCTGGCGCAGCGCGTCTTCCTCGCCGCGCGCCGCGCCCAGCTCGCCCAGGCGCGCGTCGGTCTCGGCCTGCGCGGTCTTCTGCGCCTCGGCCAGGCCCGGCGCGCGGCCTTCGGCGGCGCGGGAGCGGCCGGCGACGACCTCGGGCAGGCCCGAGAGGCGGTCGGTGACGCGGCCGTAGTTGTCGGCGCCGGGGGTCACGTCCACGCGGCGCTCCACGCGGTCCACCTCGACGTGGCCGGGGCGGCCCGAGAGGGACACGGGGCCCTCGCCGGGGCGCAGGGTCCGGTCGTCGCCGCCGATGGCGTCGTCTAAGAGCGCGCGGTCCACCGCGTCGGCCCCGAGCTCGCCGGTGAGGCGCGAGGAGGTGTAGGTGCGGCCCGGCTGGCGGCCGCGCCGGTCCTCGAGCCAGGTCTCGGACACGCCGCCCGCGAAGTGCGAGAGCACGCGGCGGTTGGCGTTGACGATGTCCTCGGCCTGATAGCGCACCGTGCGCTCCAAGGCGCCGCGGCCCAGGTGGATGTCCTTGGAGCCCGCGCGCAGGTCCTTGTCGCGGAGGTTCTGGCCGGGCAGCAGCTCCGAGTCGAGGCTCACGCGCGCGGGGAACTGGGTCGGGTCAAAGTACCAGTCGGCGTGGTCGGGCATCAGGTCCAGGATGTCGAGCACTCCGAGGACCTTGCGGAAGAAGCCGTGGTGCTCGGT
>SCTT01000046.1 GCA_004322435.1 bacterium | reverse complement strand
CTGTAGCCGGCCTTCGCGGGGACGAAGCCGCCCGAGAGGCCGGTGCCGATCCAGCGCCCGTCCCAACCCAGGCGCAAGGACGCCGCCAGACGCGGGCCGTTCAAGCCGGTCTCCTCGTAGCGCTTGAGCCCGGGCGCGACGGAGAAGTCGCCCAAAGACGCCGCGGCGTAGACGTCGGTGCCGCGGTACTTGTCGGTGCCGAAGGACTGGAAGACGCCCGCGCTCAAGCCCGGCAGGCTGGGGACGGCCCCGGCGGGCGAGGCGACGAGGACGGCGAGGACGGCGGCGGCGGCTTTCTTCATAACTCCTCCTTCGTTTCAGCGTCTTCGAGAGTTCTGTCGTCCGGCAAGGCGGCGGGGGCGGCGCTCGACGGGGAGACCGCGGCCGCGGTCGAGGCCTTCACCGCTTTCGGCGGCTTCGCCGGCCGGTCCTTCTTCGGCGCCGGCGGGTCGTCCTCGCCGGGGATCGGCGTCAACTCCTCGGGCGTGAAGGGCTTGAGCGCTTCCCAGGTGTAGCGGTTGAGCGGGTTCCACATGATCCAGCTCTCGACGCCCTGCCGGCGGGCGGCGCGCAGCTCGGCGCGGACCTGGGCGGGTCCGTACTTGAACCCCAGCGAGAAGTCCTGCAGGTAGGGCCGGAGCTTCTCGGAGCCGCCCAGCTTCCGCTTGGCGTCGCGCAGGCCCCAGGAGATGATCTTGTACGGTTCGCCGTTCGGGTTCGCCAGGCCGTACTCGCCGCGCGCGTAGTGGGACGGATACATCATCGGGCTGACCGCGTCGACGCGGCTCGTCATCTTGAGCAGCGTCTGCCCGATGCCCATGTCGTCGTGGGCCGTGGTCGTCAGGCCGAAGACGGCCACCGACATCCTGACGCCCGACGCGTTCATGCGCGCGCGGGCCGCCTCGAGGAACTCGTCGATAAGGGCCGCGGCCGTCGCGGTCGAGTGGTCCACGCGCGAGTAGCGGCAGCGGCGCGTGTCGCCGTCCGAGGGGAAGCGGATGTAGTCGAACTGGACCTCGTCGAAGCCGGCGCGCGCCGCGGCCTCGGCCACGTCGAGGTTGTAGTCGCGCACCTCCTTTCGGTACGGGTCCACCCAGACGACGCCGTTCTGGTTCTTCCAGAGGCCGCCCCGCTCGTCCTGCACGCCCCACTCGGGGCGCTTGCGCGCGAGAGTGTCGTCCTTGAAGACCACCACGCGGGCGACCGCGTAAAGCCCGCGGGCCTTGATGTCCGCGACGAGCGCCTTGGGGTCCGAGATGGCGATGCGCACCGTGCCGAGCGCGGACGCCGAGGCGACGCCGGGGATGTAGACGTTGCCGTCGTACTCCTTCACCGGGACGACCACCGCGTTGACGAGGGTGCCGGGGATCCGCTCGAGGAAGGCGCGCCGGTCCTTGGGCGCGCCGGCGACCCAGGCGGTCAGGTGGACGCCGCGCACGGGCGCGGTCGACGCCGGGTCGGCCGCCGCGGCGGGGCTCAGGGACAGGAGGGCGGCTAGCAGCAGCGTCATGGGCGGGCCGAGTCTATCAATCCCTCGGGGCCCGAATGAAGGCCCCTGCCGCGACCCAGGCCAGGCACAGCCCCGCCAGCGCGAACTTCGGGGCGGCGCAGGCGGCCTGGACGAGGCAGAGCGGGGAAGCGGGGCGGCCGCCGAGGAGCAGCAGCCCGGCCGCGTTCTCGACGGCGTCGAGCGCCGCGGCCAGCGTCGCCGCCCACGCCGAGGCGGAGGCCAGGCGCGGGAACCGGGACGCCCCGGGGACGTAAAGCGACAGCGAGGCCAGAGAGAGCCCGTAGGCGGCGAGGAAGCCGTAGTCGATGAACGTCATCGCCCGGGCCGTGACGACGCCCGCGTCCCCCCAGGAGGCGAGGACGGCGGCGAGGGCCGCCGGCCGCCAAGCCAGCTCGAAGGAGGCCAGGCCGTGCGGGGCGGCGGCGGTGGTCAGCCCCGCCCCCATCCGCAGCAGGACGGCCCCCAGGGCCAACGAGGCCCCGGTCGAAAAGAAGGCGGCCTGGCGCAGGGTCTTGGGCTTGAAGGACGCGAACGGGTGGCGGGTCATGCGGCAGGAAAGTATCATTTCGCCGTGCCGCCCCGCCTGATCCTGGTCTCGAGCGACAAGATGCTGGCCGACGCTTTCGGCCGCGCCTGCGCCGACCGCGGGGCGAAGCTCGAGGTCTATCCGTCCGCGAGCGCCGTCCCCGCGGCCTGGGGCGCGGGCGAGGACCGCGCCGCGGGCGTCGCCGCCGACGCGCTCTCGCTGCGCGACCGCGAGCGCCGGCGCCTGCTCGAGCTCCACGCCGCCCCCGGCGCCCCGCCCTTCGTCCTGCTCGAGCCGCCGGAATCCTCGATGCTCGCCTCCCGCGGCTACCCGGTGCGCCTGTTCTGGCCTCCGGACGAGGGGTTTCTCGAGGAGGTGCGCCAGTCCGGCGACCCGGCGCTGCTGCTCCTGGCCGACCCTTCGCTCGTGCAGATCGGACTGCTCAACCCGCGTCTGCAGAAGGCGGGCTGGGCCGTCCAGGAGGCGGCCAATCCCGACGCGGCCGTGCGCCTGTGCGCGCAGGCCCTGTCGCAGACGGCGGTCGTCGCGGCGTTTTCCCCCGACCTTTTGGACGCGGAGAACTGCGTGGTCCGGGCCAAGGAGGCCCGCGGCGACACGCGCGTCCTCGTCGCCGAGGCGCGCGCCCCGCTCCATTCCGCCGAGGCGGCGCTGCGCCGCCGCCGCCCGGCGGCCCTGCCGCGCCGGCTCCTCCCCGCCGTCCCGGACGTCCTGCTCGGCCTCGACGCGCCGGACCCGCTGTCCTTGGGCCGGGTCCTGCTCGTCGAGCCCGACAAGACGGAGCGCGCGCGCCTGGCGCTGGCCCTCCTCGACGAGGGCTACGAGGCCTTCGCGACCCCGGACCTCGCCAGCGCGGCCGCGCTCGCCGCCTCGGACCGCTGCCACGTGGCCGTCTTCAGCGGCTTCGCCTCGGACCCCGAGGCGGTCTCGGGGAGCGCCGCCAAGCTGCGGGAGGCCGACAAGGACCTGCGCCTCGTGCTCGTCGCCCGGCGCGAGGTCGGCGCCGACGCGCCCAAGGGCATCGCCGCCGCCAACGAGCTCAAAGGCCTGCAGGCCGCCGTCGCCGTGGGCTTGGACGACTGCCTGCTCGCGCCCGTCGAGGGCGACCGCCTGGCCTTCGCGCTGCGCCGCGCCATCGACCGGCGGCGGCTGCAGGTCGAGAACAACCGGCTGCTCGCCGCCCTGCGCAAGTCCAACGGCGAGCTCGAGGCCCTCACCGGCTTCCAGAAGAAGTTCTTCGCGGTCGTCGCGCACGACGTCAAGAACCCGCTGAGCGCCATCCTCGGCTACGCGCAGCTGATGCGGATGAAGGCCAAGGACCAGACCCTGGGCAAGGCCATCGGCAACATGGAGTCGGCGGCCCGCACCTTGAACGGGCTCATCTCCGACCTCGTCGACTTCGCCGCCATCGAGTCGGGCAAGCTCCGCGTGAACCCCGAAGCGCTGGACCTCTCGGCCGTGGTGGCCGAGGTGCGCGCCCGCGTCCAGGTCGCCGCCGAGAAGCGCCGCATCGCCCTGCACGTGAGCGTGCCGCCCGCGCTGCCGCCGCTCCGAGGCGACCCGCTGCGGGTCGGCCAGGTCATCCAGAACCTGTGCACGAACGCGGTGCAGTACACGCCGGAGGGAGGCTCGATGTTCCTCTCCATCGCGCTCTTCCCCGCGCACGTCACGGTCAGCGTCCGCGACACCGGCATCGGCATCTCCAAAGAGGACCTGCCCCGCATCTTCGAGCGCTTCTTCCAGGCCTCGAACGCGGTGCA
>SCTT01000430.1 GCA_004322435.1 bacterium | reverse complement strand
GGAGCCCGGTGGTCTTTCCGCGCCTGCAGGCCTGCAACCTCTGCCAGAGCGACCCCGGGGACGTGCTGCGCTGCGGCGAGGCCTGCCCCACGGGAGCGCTCAAGCTCGTCAAGAAGGAGCCGGAGGCCGTGCAGGAGCACGTCGCGATGGGTACGGCCGTCGTCGACAAGAACCTGTGCTTCTCCTACACGACGGCCTGCTGCGGGGTGTGCATCCGGGCCTGCCCGTTCCCCGGGAAGGCCCTGAAGGCGGGCATGCACGAGACGCCGGTGGTGGACCCCGCGTTCTGCGTGGGCTGCGGCCTCTGCGAGCGCGTGTGCGTGCGCTATCCGCAGGCCATCACCATCAAGGCCGGGACGAGGGTCGTCGCGTGAGGCGCTCGGCCTTCCTTAAAAGGGGCGCCGGCCTGGCCGGCGCGGCCCTGCTCGGCGCGGGGGTCTTCGAGCTCGTCTTAAACGCCCCGCCGCGCTGGACGAGCCCCGACGCGCGGCGCCGCGGCCTGCTGCGCCCGCCCGGCTCTTTGGCCGAGGAGTCCTTCCTCGCCGCCTGCGTCCGCTGCACGCGCTGCGCGGAGGTCTGCGAGCGCGACTGCATCCGGCTGCTCCCGGCGGGCGCCGGGCGCCTGAGCGGCACCCCCGTCATCGTCCCCGAGGAGCGGGCCTGCGACCTGTGCGGGCGCTGCGGCGAAGCCTGCCCCACCGGCGCCATCGCGCCCCTGCCCCCCTTGAAGGACGCCGCCTTCGCCGCCGCCGCGCGCATGGGCGTCGCCGTCGTCGACGAGCGCCTGTGCGTGAGCCACAACGGGACGGGTGTCTGCGGCGCCTGCCACACGGCCTGTCCCTTGAAGGGGTCGGCCATCGCCCAAGGTTCGCGGAACCGGCCGACGGTCAAGGGAGGCTGCGTCGGCTGCGGCCTGTGCGAGGAAGCCTGCATCGTCGACGACCCGAAGGCGGGGCGCGCCATCCGGGTGCGCTCCGAGCGGAGGTGGGCGTGAAGTTCTGGTGGGCGCGCCGCGCCGTCCAGCTCGGGGTCTTGGGAGCCATCCTCATGGCCCCCGTCGTGGCCCGCTACGAGCACTACATGTCCGCGCGCTCCTACGAGAAGATGGAGAAGGCCTACGAAGGGCGCGCGGTGGGAGCCCTGCTCAAAGGGGCGGAGGCCGTGCTCGGCGCCGGGCTGCGCTGGGAGGAGGGCGGCGTCGAAGGGCGCCGCCCCCGCAAGCGCCTCATCGCCCGCGCCCGCCACCTCTACGGCTCGGCCTGGTCGGCCCGGGTCTTCGGGCTCTCCCTCACGGACCTCCTGGCCGGCTTCGAGAGCGCCGCGTCCTCGCGCGGCCTCCGCGCGGCGCTCGTCACGGGCCTCGCCGTCCCGCTGCTGGCGACCTTGGTCCTCGGCCGCGTCTACTGCGCCTGGGTCTGCCCGATGGGCCTCTTGTCGGCTCTGGCGCGCCAGCTTCGCCGCGTCCTCGCGTTCCTCGAGCTCAAGCCCCTCTCGGTGGAGCTAGCCCGCGCCGACAAGTACGCCGTCCTGGCCGTGGGGCTCGCCGCGGCGCTCCTCACCGGCCTGCCGCTCTTGCACCACCTCTACCCGCCGGCGCTCGTGGGGCGCGAGTCCCACGCGTTGTTCCAGGCCTGGTTCGACCACGCCGAGGGCGACATGTTCGCGGTGCCCTGGCAGGCGCTGGGAGCGGGCACGCTGTTCTTGGCGCTCTTGGTCCTCCTCGAGGCCGCCGTGGCCCCGGGCTTCTGGTGCCGCGCGCTCTGCCCCGGCGGGGCGCTCTACTCCTTGCTCGGCCGCTGGCGCCTCGTGCGCGTCACGCGCGTGAAGGCGGCCTGCATCGACTGCGTGCTCTGCGACAAGGCCTGTCCGATGGGACTCAAGCCCATGACGGACCAGACCGGCATGGAGTGCGACAACTGCCTGGCCTGCCTCGACGCCTGCCCCACCGACGCGCTCAAGGTCCGCGTCCTCGTCAAGGCGGCGGCCCCCGTCCTCCTCTTGGCGCTCTTGGCCGGCCCCGCCGCGGCGCACCACATCCTCGGCATCCCGCACTACGCCTACGACAAGGAGTGGCCCCAGGCGCCCGTCCTCAAGCTCGTCGAGAAGGTCGGCGAGTGGGAGGTCCAGCTCACCGGCTATCCCGGACGGCCCAAACCCGGCGTGCGCGCCGACGTGACGGTCTACGCCTGGGAGCCCGCCTCCGGCCGCGTGTACGACGGGGCGATGCGCCTCGAGGCCGCCGAGGTGAGCGCCCTCTCGGGCCCGCGCACCTTCTTCGGCCCCGAGGAAAGCCGCCGCAACGGCACGCTCCACAAGTTCACGGTGACCTATCCCGACGACGGGAACTACGAGCTGACGCTCTACCTCACCGCGGGCGGAGTCCCCTCGACCCTCCGCTTTGCGCTCGTGGTCGGCGACCCGCCCAGCCCCTGGACGGGTCTGGGCCTGGGCGCGGGCGGCTTCGGGCTGTTCCTCGTGGTGGTGCGGGCCGTCCGCATCAAGCGGGCGCGGCGGGAGGCCCACCGTGTCGCTTGAGGCTCCTGCGGTCCCTCACCCTCTCTCCCTCTCCCGCGAGCGGGAGAGGGATGGGGTGAGGGTCATTCCGGCCCCCCGTTGGGCCCTGGCTCTGCCTTGGGCCACGCTCGCCCTCCTTCTCGCCCTCGTCGGCCTCGACTGGGTCCGTCAGGGCGGGACCGGGCGGGTCGTGCGCGACCCCGTCTGCGCGATGGAGGTCCGCGAGGGCGTCCTGCCGACCGCCGAGTTCGGCGGTCGGCGCTACTACTTCTGCTCCGCGACCTGCAAAGACGAGTTCCTCAAGGCGCCGGGTTCCTTCGCGGGAGCGGCGCCCCGTGACGAGCACCTGATGCGCGGCCTGCCGACCTGGCTGTTCCAAGCCGGGGTGGCCGTCGTCATCGTGCTCTCCTTCGGCCTCTTCGAGCTGGCCGCCCGTCGCGGCGCCTCGGCCGCGCTGTCGGCCCGTTTCGACCTCACGGCCCTGCCCGGCGTGCGCACGGCGCTCAAGTCGCGGGCCTTGGTCGAGTCCTCCCGCGTCCTCATGGCGAGCGCCTTCCTCGGCATCGTCGCCGCCGGCCTCTTCGGGGACCAGAACCCGGCCCTCAACATCGCGCCTCTTTTGACATGGACCGTCTGGTGGGCGGGGCTCATCTTCCTGATCCTGTTCGCCGGCAAGGCCTGGTGCACGGTCTGCCCCTGGGACGCCCTGGCGGGCTGGGCGGCGAAGGGATCTAGCCTGAACCTGCCCTGGCCGCGGGCGGCGCGCAACATCTGGCCCGCGGTCGCTCTCTTCTTGGCCCTGACCTGGGTGGAGCTCGGCGCGGGCATCACGCTCATCCCGCGCGCGACGGCCTGGGTGGCGTTGGCGATGCTCGCGCTGGCCGCCGCCTCCGCCTTCCTCTTCGAGCGCAAGTCCTTCTGCCGCTACGGCTGCCTGGTGGGGCGCGTCTCGGGGCTCTATGCGATGTTCTCGAGCGTCGAGGCCCGCGCGAAGGACCCGGCCGTCTGCTCGTCGTGCCGCACCCAGGACTGCTACCGCGGCAGCGACCAGGGCGACGGCTGCCCCACCTTCGAGTTCCCGCGGACGATGACGCTCAACACCTACTGCACCCTCTGCGCCGAGTGCTTCAAGACCTGCCCGCACGACAACATGGCCCTGAACCTGCGCCCTTGGGGGGCGGACCTGGCCGACGAAGGGAGGCCGCGCTCGGACGAGGCCTGGCTGGCGCTCGTGCTCCTCGCGATGACGGGCTTCCACGGGCTGACGATGACGCCGTCCTGGCCGGGCTGGGTGGCGGGACTTGAGGCCTCCTGGGGCATCGGCTATTGGGCCGCCTTCAGCGTCCTGATGACCTTGATGCTCGGATTGCCCGCGGCGCTCTATGCCGGGCTCGTCAAGGCGGCTCAGGCGCAGTCGCAGGGGCGCCCCTACGGCGAGCTCTTCGTCCGCTACGCCTACGCGCTTTTGCCCATCGCCCTCTTCTACCACCTGGCCCACAACGCGGAGCACTTCCTGATGGAGGGGCCCAAGCTCCTGCGCCTCGTCTCGGACCCGCTGGGCTGGGGCTGGGACCTCTTCGGGACCGCGGCCTGGCGCCCCGTGCCGCTCATCACCTTGGAAGGGCTCTGGGGCGTGCAGCTCCTGCTCGTCGTCGTCGGACACGTCTACAGCCTCTGGGTCACCGACCGGGCGGCCCGCCGGCTCGCTCCGGCCGGGGCGTTCAAGGCCCAGCTGCCGATGCTCGCGGCCATGGTGGCCTTCAGCGTGTTCAGCCTGTGGCTGCTGCGCCAGCCGATGTCGATGCGGGTCTCGGGGATGTGATGGAAGAAGCGATCAGCCGCCGTCAGTTCTTCGGCTCCGCCGCCCGCGAGGGGGGGAAGCTCGCTCTGCAGCTCGTCGAGGGCTGGGGCGAGGTCGCCGCGGCTTTGGCCAAGCCCAAACGCCGTATGCCGCCCGCCCCCACCGGGTGGGTCCGCCCGCCGAACGCGCTCCCCGAGGAGGCCTTCCTCGCGGCGTGCACCAAGTGCGGCGACTGCCTCACGGCCTGCCCGCACTACGTGCTGCGCAAGCTGGGCCCCGAGTCGGGCCCGAGGCTCGCCCAGACGCCCGTCCTCATCCCCCGCGAGAACCCCTGTCTGCTCTGCGACGGCCTCCCCTGCGCCGCCGCCTGCGGGACGGGGGCGCTGACGAAGCCGGTCTTGGGCGAGAAGGCCCGCATGCCGGTCGCGAGCGTCAAGGCCGCGGCCTGCTACATGGCCCAGGGCCAGCCCTGCGAGTACTGCATGAGCGTCTGCCCCGAGCGGCCGAAGGCCATCCTCGCGCGGACCCCCGGCCGCGCCGCCGAGGTCGCGCCCGAGGCCTGCACCGGCTGCGGCCGCTGCGTCCAGATTTGTCCCACCGAAGCCGTCACCCTCGAGGCCAGGCCCTCATGAAGCGCACCGCATTGATCCTCCTCCTCCTGCCGGCCGCCGCGCGCGCGGGCGAGGCGCCCTCCGAGTTCCAGAAGAGCGCCGCGCTCTTCCAGAGCAAATGCTCCAAGTGCCA
>SCTT01000429.1 GCA_004322435.1 bacterium | reverse complement strand
TGTCGCCGCGCGCCGCGATGTCCTTGGGGTGAGTCAGACAGCGCCTCAAGCTCCGCGCCGCCAGGCGCAGGCCCTCCAAGGCGATGCCGTCGCAGAGCGGGTTGTAGTCGCCCGCGGTGATGTAGGACTCGATCAGGTGCGTCACCGCGTCCATCCCGGTGGCGGCGGTGACGCCGGCCGGCAGGCCGGTCGTGAGCTCGGGGTCGAGGAAGGCGGCGCGCGGCATGAGCTTGGGGCTGAAGATGATGCGCTTCACGTGCGAGCCGTCCTCGCTGATGACGGTGGAGCGGCCGATCTCGGAGCCCGTGCCCGCGGTGGTCGGCACCGCGAGGATGGGCGGGACGGCGCCGCCGATGGGCTTCTGGCCGGGTACGCCCTCGGCGTAGGAGAACAGGCACCCTTTGTGGCCGACCGACACCGCGACGGCCTTCGCGACGTCGATGGCGGCCCCGCCGCCCAAGGCGACGATGCCGTCGCAGGCGCCGTCGCGGTAGGCCTCGACGCCCGCGTGGACGTGGGACTCGACGGGGTTGCCGGCCACCTCGGCGTAGACCGCGGAGGCGTCGGCCAGGCGCCGGAGCTCCTCAAAGAAGGGCTGCTGCGCGACGCCCTTGTCGGAGACGAGGAGGGCGCGTTTGACGCCGACTTCCTTGAGCTTGGCCGGCAGCCCCTTGCGGGCGCCGGCGCCGAAGTGGATTTCCGTCGGGAAGTTGTAGCGGTGGGCCATCAGATCCTCTCGAAGTAGCGCTGGAGCTCCCAGCAGGTCACGGCGCGCTCGAAGCACTCGAGCTCCCAGCGCGCGGCGCGCAGGTAGTGCTTGTGGACCGTCTCGCCGAAGGCGGCCTTGGCGGCGGCCGAGGCCTCCCAGCAGCGCGCGGCCTCGCTCAAGGACTTGGGCACCTCGGTCAGGCCCTTCGCGTGGTACGCGTCGCCCTTGAACTCGGCGGGGGTCTTCAGGCCCTTCTCTTCGCCGTGCAGGAAGGCGGCGATGGTCGCCGCGAAGGCCAGATAGGGGTTGGCGTCCGCGCCGGGGACGCGGTTCTCGATGCGGTAGGAGGCGCCGTGTCCGACCACGCGGAATCCCGTGGTCCGGTTGTCGCGGCCCCAGGCCAGGCGCGTCGGGGCGAACGAGGAGGCGACGTAGCGCTTGTACGAGTTGATGGTCGGCGCGAAGAAGAGCGAGAAGTCGCGCGCCATCGCCAAAGAGCCCGCCATCGCGGAGCCGAAGAAGGCCGAAGGCGCCGATTTGCGCTCGTCCCAGAGGAAGTTGCGCTTCAAGCTCTTGTCGCAGACCGAGGCGTGCAGATGGAAGCTGGAACCCGCCTGCGCGGAGCTGGGCTTGGCCATGAAGGTCGCCGACACGCCCTTCTGCCAGGAGATCTCCTTGGCGCCGTGCTTGTAGAGGACATGGCGGTCGGCCATCTCCAGGGGGTCGGTGTGGCGGAGGTTGATCTCCTGCTGGCCGTGGCCCCACTCGCCCTTCGAGCCCTCGACGGGGACGCCCGCCGCCTCGAGCTGGTTGCGGATCTCGCGGACGACGAACTCCTCCTTGGTGCCCTGCTGGAGGACGTAGTCCTCGATATAACGGCCCAGCGGTTCGAGGTTGTGGTAGCCCTTGGCGCGCGCCTCGTCGTTGGTGTCCTTATAGAGGAAGAGTTCGAGCTCCGAGCCCACCTGGAAGCGGTAGCCTTTCTTGGCCGCCCGGGCGATTTGGGCCTTCAAAATTTCGCGGGGCGAGACGGGGACGGTCTCCCCCTCCTCGGTGGCCAGGTCGCAGAGCACGAGGGCGGTCTTCTCGAGCCAGGGCACGAGGCGCGCGGTACCGTAGTCGGGGACCATGTGGAAGTCGCCGTAACCCTTGTCCCAGCTCGTGAGCTCGTAGCCCTGCACGGGCTCCATCTCCATGTCGACCGTCAGGAGATAGGCGCAGGCATGGGCGCCGTGCGAGGCCGCGCTGTCGGCGAAGAAGCGTCCGGTGATGCGCTTGCCCAAGAGGCGCCCCAGCATGTCGGGGAAGGCCAAAAGGACGGTGTCCACCTGGCCGCGGCGGCACAGGTCGATGAGGCGGTTCTTGGTCAGCATGGGAGCTCCGGGGGTGACTCCGCGGATTGTACTAAGGAAGGAGGCGCCGGAAGCCGTGGGCCAGGATGACGGGATAAAGAGCCAGGTTCCGGACTAGGGCCAGCGGCCAGAGATAGCCCGGGGGCGGGGCCTTGAGCGCCAGCGCGGCGCCCAGACGTTCGAGGTGGACGCGCCCGAACGGCCCGCCGCAGAGCCCCGCGACCAGGTCCTCCGGGAGGCCCGCGGCGCCGTGGAGCGCCCCCAACCAGCCGCCGACCACCGCCCCGATGGAGTCCGTGTCGCCGCCGGCGGAGGCGGTCTCCTCCAGGCAGGCCCGGGGGTCTTCGCCAAAACGCGCAAACAGGAAGGCCGCGTAGGCCGCGGTGTGGACGCTGTAGCCCGAGGTTCCCAGCGCGTCGGCGGCCGTTTCGGCCGAGGCCCCCGCCCCCGCCAGACCCTTGACCCTGGCTAGCGCCTTCGAGAGCTCGGGATGGGAGACGCCCGCCGCCGCGGCGCCGACCGCGGCCGCGGGCGAGAGCCCCGAGGCGGCTCCGGCCGCGACGTCCGCGACGAAGACGGCGGCCTGCACGGCGCGGGGGTCCAGGTGCGTCACGCGGGCCAGGGTCTCGGCGAACGAGCGCCGGCGTGCGGCGTCCTCGCGAAAAAACGTCCCGACGACCGCCGAGCGCATCGCCGCGCCGTTGCCGGCTGAGGCGACGCCGGAAGGGGTCAGCCCGAAGCTCGCGCGCAGGCACGCGCGGACGGTCGCCAGGCCCACGCCCCAGGGCAGGCGCCAGAACCAGGCCACGAGCGACCGGCGGAAAGCGGCCGCGCAGCGCTCGGGGTCGTCGGGGTGGCGGGCCAAGGACTGCGCGACGAGGGCGCTCTGCTCGGTGTCGTCCGACACGAAGCCCACGGGGCCCAGCAGGCGGTAGCGGGTGAGGCGGCCCCAGCGCCGGCGGACGTCGGCGGCGGAGAGGCCTTCGGCCGGCAGGCCCAAGGCGTCCCCGACGGCGGTGCCGAGCAGGGTGCCCACGAGACGGTCCATGCGGGATTATACGTCAGGCGAACAGCAGGGCCGCGCTCAAGAGCGCCGCGTGCAGCAAGAACGCCGTGAGCGCCGCGACCTGGCCCGCGACGACCCGCGGCGTGTCCTCCGGGGCCGCCGCCATCCAGCGCGAAGCCCACACGCCGGGGACGAACGCGACGGCGGCGGTGCGCACACCGGGGGGCCACCCGAAGGCGGGCAACAGCAGCGCGCCGGCGGCGGCGGCGGCCGAGAGGCCGAAGTAGAGCCCGACCGCCCGCGCCCGTCCCATCAAGACGACCAGGTTGCGCTTGCCGCCCGAACTGTCGGCGCGGTAGTCCGGGAATTCGTTGGCGACGAGGAAGCCCGCGATAAGGAGCCCGAGCGGGGCGAGCAAGGCAGCGACGCGGAGCGGGAACTCCCCCCGCTGCACGAGATACGCCCCGCCGCCGATGAGCGGCCCGTAGCAGAGCGCGACCGCCGCCTCCCCCCAGCCGCGGTAGCAGAGCTTGAAGGGCGGGGCGTGATAGAAGAAGGCGAGCCCGCCGCCGGCCAGGGCCAATGCGAGGACGCGCCCGTCGCGCAGGGCCGAGATGGCAAGCCCGCACACGACCGCCGCGGCCCACAGGCCCGCCGCGGCCCAGACCGCGTCCCGGCGGTCCCAAAGCCCGTCCACCAGCACGCGCTTGCCGCCGGAGAACGGGCTGCGGTCCTCGGGGGCGACGGCCTGGTCCACGCCGGAGTCCCAGTCGTAGAGCTCGCCGGAGGCGTTCTTCGCGGCTTCGGCCAGGAAGATGCCGAAGACCACGGGGCCGACCCACCCCCAGGAGAGCGGGCCGTCATGGGCCGCGGCGGCGTGCCCGACGAGGAGCCCGGCGGCCGAGGCCAACGTCACCTTGGGGTCGCAGACGCGCCACAGGCCGGCGAGGAAGTCGCGGCGCAGCGTCATGCCGTTCTGAGGGCAACGGAACGGCCCCGGGCGGCCGTCTAACGGCCTAGGATACCGTCGAGAACCGCTCTGAGCACCAAGAGCGCCCCGCGCCCGGCCCGCTCCCCGAGCACGTGGACGTTCCGCGGCAGGCGCCGCGCATGCGCGTCCCCCACGCTGACGGCCCGCGCCCGCGGGAAGGCCAGCGCCATCGCCGCGTCGCCGCCGTCGGGCAGCCCGAACTCGTCGCCCAAGAGCAGCACGTCGGCCTCCCGAAGGCGGCCGCCCAGCGCGGCCAACGCCTCGCGCACGCCCACGCCCTTGTCCGAGCGGCTGAAATACACGAACTCCTTGTTCTGCAGGACGCGATAGGAGGCTCCGGCCGCAGCCAGGCGCGCGCGCAGGGCCTCGGCCAGCGCCGGCCCGCGCTGGTCGCCGGCCGGCAGGCGCGCGACGAGCTGGCCCGGCACGACGACGAGCTGGAGCTCGTCTTCGCGCACCCCGACGTCGGCCGCGGCGGCCCGCGCCGCGGCGCCGAGCGCCTCGCCCTCGCCCGCCGACCAGCCCTGCGACCAAAGGCGTAACGGAGCTCCGGCCTCGTCGAAGGCCACCAGCTCGGAGCCGACGCCGCCCGACACGAGCAGGTTGCGCCGCAGCTCGGCGGGCAGGCGCGCGATGAAGGGCGCCATGTCGAACGGGAACGGGGTCCCAGGCGACTCGTAGTAGCGCGAGCTGGCCAGGACCACCTTCACGCCCGAGGCCAGCAGGCCCGCGACCGCCGCCGTCACTTCCTCGGAAGGCTGCAGGCTCAGCCCGTCGGGGCCGCGCTCGGTCAGCGTGTTGTCGTAGTCCATCACGACGGCCTTGGGCGGGGCGCGGCGCAGGCCTGCGAGGACGGCCGCGTCGCCGGGAGCGTCCGCGGCGACGACGCGTCCAACGGGCAGCGCGGGAGGCGCGGCCAACAGCGGCCGGAGCGAGGGCAGGACGGGGCGGAGTGCGGGCGACGGCAGGGCCGGCAGGGCGAGCTGGGGCATCCGGACCGGCGAGACGAAAGGGACGGCCGGCGCCAACAGCGGCGCCGGCCGTATCAGCGCGACCGCGAGGGCGATCCCTCGCATATCTTTACGGCTGCGCCGGGCCGCCCTCGGGAGCGGCAGGGGCGTCGGGAGCCGGGGCCGCCGGCGCGGCCGGAGCCGCCCCGCCGAGGAGGTTCGTCAGGGCGGCCTGGATCGCGCGCGCGTAGCCCGCGAAGCCCGTCTTCAGGTCCTCTTCGGTGGTCTTGTAGTCCACGTCGGGCGTCACGCCCAGGTTCTCGATGGGCTGGCCGTTGGTGCGCAGGGCGATGGTCCAGGTGTAGGCCAGGCCGGCGATGCCGAACTGGTTCGGGAACTGCGTCGCCTTCACCGCGCCGCCGGCGCCGGCCGTGCGCACGCCGAAGACGGTCGCGCGCTTGTTGTCCTGCAGGATGGCCGGGAAGAAGTCGCCGCAGGAGAAGTCCAGCTCGTTGATGAGGAGCAGGATGGGCTTCGTGTAGCGCTCGGTCGGGTGCGGGGCGA
>SCTT01000428.1 GCA_004322435.1 bacterium | reverse complement strand
CGGAGGGCGGCTTCTTCGCGGCCTCCGGAGAGGACTGCGGGCTCGACGGGTGCGCACGCCCCTCCTTCGACCCGGAAGGCCGCTTCACCATCCCGGGCGTGCTGGCCGGCCTCTACGACGTGACGTTCCGGCCGGCCGCGGGCGCCTCCGGCGCCGACCTGGCCTACGCGTCGGTCTCCGGCGTCCGCGCGGAGCCCGGGACGACCACCGACCTGGGGGTCGTGCGCCTGCGGGCGGCGGCCTCGGTGTCGGGGACGCTCTTGGACGCCGCGGGCTCCCCGGTCCAGGGCGTGCCGGTCGAGGCGCGCTCGAAGGCGGCCTCCGGTGCCGGGCGCCGGCCGACGCCCCGGGCGCTCAGCGACGCCGCGGGCCGCTTCACTTTAGGCGGCCTCGACCCCGACGCCCCGTTCTACGACGTCGTCGCCGCGGCCCGGTCCGAGGAGCCGGGGTCCCCGACGCCCGTCTGGGACGAGGCCCGGGTCGGCGGGGTGGACGTGCGCAGCACGGTGACCGTGTCCATCACGTTGACCCCCGCGCTCCTGGCCGCCGCCGGGCGCGTGGCCTCGGCCGACGGCTCGGCCCTTTACGCCCCTTCGGACGGGGCGCTCCCCGTCCCCGGGGCGCGGCTCTGGGTGCAGAAGGAGGGGACGACGGCGTCGGGCGGGCCGCTGGGCGGGCTGTCGGTGCTGACCGCGCCGGACGGGACCTTCCGGGTGGGCGGTCTGTCGGGCGGGGGCTACCTCGTCACGGCGGCGGCGCAGGGCCACGCGCCGAAGACGGTCTCCGTCCGTCTGAGCGCCTCCGACGCGGCGCTCGGGACGCTCACTTTGGCGCGCGGCGCCCAGCTCTCCGGGGGCCTCGTCCATCCGGACGGCTCGCGGCCGGGCGAGGACGAGGTGACGCGCGTCTACGCGGCCACGCCGGATTTGGCCGAGCTCCTCCCCGGCGAGCTGGTCCATGACGCGGCGGGGCGGGCCGTCGTCGGCTACCGGGTCTCGGGGTTCGCCGCGCAGAAGACCTACCGGCTGGTGCTCGTCAGCGCCGACACCGAGCTCCAGACGCCGCCCGAGGCGGCGGCGCTCGTCTTCGCCTCCACCGCCGAGGTCCGGGCCCTCGACGTCGTCTTCAAGAGCCCCGCTCCGCGGGTCACGGCCAAGTCGCGCCGCTCGGGCTCGACCTTCCTGGTGGACTTCCAGTCGTCGCACCCGCTGCGCTCCCTGACGAGCGCCGACGACGACGCGGCGGCCCTCGTCGCGACGGCGGCGGCGCGCGGGACGCTGTCGTCGGCCGTCCTCTCCGCCGACCGCCGCCGGGTGAGCGCCGTCTACACGCCGGGCGTGGGGGAGTCGAGCTTCACGCTGCGCTTCTCGGCCCGCAGCGCGCTGCGCGACCCCGAGGCCGCCGACGGCTCGCAGTTCCTCGTCGTCTCCTCGGTCGCCTTCTTCGCGGGCCTCGACGGCACGCACCAGACCCGTCTGCCGAACCTCACGGGCGGCAGCCTCGCCGTCGAAGGGGACCCGGGCCGCCTGGACCTGCCGAAGGGGGCGTTCTTGGCCGACGCGTCCTCCACGGTCGCGGTCGCGCTGCGCCGCTCCGACGAGCTGCTGCTCGGCGCGAGGGCGCTCGCCGCGGCGGGAACGCCCGCGGCGGAGGCCGTCACGAGGTCGCTGCGCCTGGGCCCCGACGCCTATCCGGCCGAGGTCTACCGCGCGCTCGCGGCGACGCCCCCGGACGTCCGGCCGGCGGGCCCGTATTACGACGTGGCGCTCGGGACCGGCGTGCCGACTCGGCTCGCCCGCCCCGCGCGCCTGACGCTCGCGGCGTCGGCCGGGAAGAACCTCGGGGCGCTCAACGTCTACTGGTACAACGAGGCGGCCAACGCGTACGTGCTCCAGCCCGACGTCACCGGCGCGGCGCTCGAGGTGGACTCGGCGAACCGGACGGTGTCTCTGGCCGTGGACCATTTCTCGACCTACGTCCTCTTCGACGCGGCGGCCGCCGTCATCTCGGGCAACGCCTTCACCGGCGGCGAGCTGACCGCCTACAACTTCCCGAACCCCTTCGACCTCTCCGTGAAGACCGTCACGCCCATCCACGGGGCCGCGCAGGGGGCGGTGCGGGGCACGATGATCCGGGTCGCGGTGCCGGCCGGGGTCAACGGGGACGGGCGAATCCTCGTGTTCAGCGCGGCCGGGGAGCGCGTGAAGACGATCTCGCTGGGGAGCCTGTCGGGCGGGCGCTCCTACTACCAGCCCTGGGACGGGACCAACGACTCGGGGCGCGACGTCGCGAGCGGGCTCTACGTCGCCCAGGTCAAGGTCGGGTCGACCTCGGCCTTCTTCAAGATGGCGGTGCTCAAGTGAGGGGCCTCGCCCTCGCCCTGGCGCTCGCGGCCGCGGCGGCCGCGCCCTGCGCGGCGTTCGGCTCGGGCGACAAGGGCACGTCGGCCGCGGCCTTCCTCAAGGTCCCGGCCGGGGCGCGCGCGGCGGCGATGGGAGACGCCTACGGGGGCCTCGACGGCGGCGCGCTGGGCGCCGTCTACAACCCGGCGGCCTTGGGCTTCCTCGAGGCCGTCGAGCTGTCGGCGACCCACGACACCCATTTCCAGGACCTGGCCTCCGACGTCGGCGTCCTGGCCGTCCCGCTGTTGTCTTTGCGCGACACGCGCCAGAAGCGCTCGGCCTGGGGGGCCGCGGCGCTCTCCGTGCGCACCTTGGGGGCGTCCGGCATCGAGCGGCGCGGCGTGGTGGAGACCGACGCGCCGACGGACACCTTCGGGGCCTCGGACTACGCCTACGGGCTCTCCTACGGGCGGGCCTTGGGCGCGGTGGCCTTGGGCGGGACGGTCAAGCTCGTCGAGCAGTCTTTGGATTCGGCGCGCGGGCGGGCGGCGGCGGTGGACGGCGGGGTGCTGTGGCGCGGGGGCGCGTTCTCGCTCGGCGGCGGCTGGCGGCACTTCGGCCAGGCCTTGAAGCTGGGGTCCACGCCCGACCCGCTGCCCTTCACCCTCTACGGAGGCGGCGCCTGGCGTCCGGCCCCCGGCGTGCTGGCCGCCGTCGAGGTGCGCGCGCCGCGCGACGACGAGGCGCGCGTGTCGGTCGGCGGGGAGCTTTCCCGGCAATTCTCGGGCTTCGGCGCCGCGGTGCGCGGCGGCTGGAGCTCCGCGGGCGCCGAGGCCGAGGGGTTGGGCGGGCTGACGGCCGGCGCCGGCGCGACCTGGGGCCGCTTCACGGTGGACTTCGCCTGGGTGCCCTACGGCGACCTGGGCTCGGCGTACCTCACGACGGTCGGCTTCAAGTTCTGATCACGGCGCTCCCGACGGAGCGATTTACGCGCTGCGGGCGCGTGGGTTCGAGAGTCGCAAACGGCAGCGACTCTCGAACCTCCTCCGC
>SCTT01000427.1 GCA_004322435.1 bacterium | reverse complement strand
GTCGAAGTAAGCCTTGAGCTCGCGGCGGTAGAGCACCCCGGCCGTCTGGAGCCGGCCGCTCACGGGGCCCCTCCGGCCAGGTCGCGAAACACGTCTTCCAGGGAGGACGCGCCGGCCGCGGCGCGCGCCGAAGCCTCCCGGCTCGCCGCGCGCGAAGGCTGGACGCTCTTGGGCCTAGAGGCCGCCGCGCCCTCCCTGGAAGACGTGTTTCGCGACCTGGCCGGAGGGGCCCCGTGAGCGGCCGGCTCCAGACGGCCGGGGTGCTCTACCGCCGCGAGCTCAAGGCTTACTTCGACACCCCCGCCCCGTACGTGGTCGTCGTCGCCGCCCTCCT
The DNA here is from genome assembly GCA_004322435.1 of bacterium. Classification (GTDB taxonomy): domain Bacteria; phylum Elusimicrobiota; class Elusimicrobia; order UBA1565; family UBA1565; genus SCTT01. The sequence goes on along the minus strand of SCTT01000427.1, from coordinate 1,317 downwards.
CATCGCGGGCTGGCTGTTCTCGGCCCCGCTCTTCTTGGCGGGCCGGGCGGTGCTCGATTCCTTCTCCGCCGCGGCGCCGCTGTTGTTCCTCTTCTTCGTCCCGGCGCTGACGATGCGGCTCTACGCCGAAGAGGAGAAGACCGGCACCGCCGAGACCTTGGCCGCGCTGCCGGCGCGCGACGAGGACGTCCTCGCGGCCAAGGCGCTGTCGGCCCAGACCGTGCTGACCCTCTTCCTCGCCGCGTCCCTCGTCTATCCCGCCGTGCTCCGGCTGGCCGGCCGGCCGGACCTCGGGGTCATGGCGGGCGCCTACGCGGGGCTGTGGCTCATGGGCGCGGCGCTCGTCGCCGTCGGGACCTGGGCCTCCACCTTGACCCGCTCGCAGACGAGCGCCTTCATCGCGGCCTTCCTGACGTCATTTGTCCTCTTCATGCTGGGGAAGGTCCAGCTCGTCCTCCCCCCCGCGCTGTCGGACGTCGCCGGGGCCTTGGGCTTCGACTCCCACCTAGAACCCTTCCTGCGGGGCGTCGTCAACCCGGGCGACGCGCTCTACTTCCTCGCCCTGGCGGCCTGGTTCCTCCATCTGGCGTGGCTGCGCCTCGCGGCGCGCCGCGCCGCCGGAGGCCCCCCGCGCGCGCTGGCCGCGGCCTCGGCCGTGCTCGTCGCGGGCTGCCTGGGATTGGGCGTCGTCCTCGCGGGGCGAGCGCCGCTGCGCCTCGACCTCACCGAGGGCCGCCTGTATACGCTCAGCCCCGGCTCGCGGCGCATCCTCAGCTCCTTGCCCGCGCCCGTCGAAGCGCGCGTCTACTTCTCGGAGACCGTCGAGCCCAAGTACGCCGCTTCGCGGGACTACCTCAAGGCCCTCCTCGCCGACTGCCGCCGCGCGTCGCGCGGGCGCCTGAGCGTGCGCTTCGTGGACGTCGATAAAGACGACAAGGCCAAGGAGGAGGCCCTGGCGGCCGGCGTCGCCCCGGTGCAGTTCAACGTCGTCAGCTCGGAGAAGTTCGAGGTCCGCGACGGCTTCATGGGCCTCGTGCTCCGCTCGGGCGACAAGCGAGAGGTCCTGCCGGTCATCTTGGAGCCCGCGGGCCTGGAGCACGAGCTGATGGCGCGGCTCTCTCGGCTGGCTTCCAAGGCCAAGCCCGTGGTCGCCTTCGCGTCCGGGGCCCCCCTCCCCGAACCCGCCCGCGCCGCCCTCGAGCTCCGCGCCGAGCTGCGCCCCTTCGACCTCGGCGCCCTGAAGGCCGGCGCCACGGTGCCGGCCGACGTCGCCGCGCTGGCCGTGCTCGGGCCGCAGGAGAAGCTCGGGGAGCCGGC
>SCTT01000426.1 GCA_004322435.1 bacterium | reverse complement strand
CGGTGATGGTCGGCGCCTCAAACGGCGCCGGCAACTACGCGATGTGCGGCCGCGCCTACGGCTCGCGCTTCCTGTTCACCTGGCCCAACGCCCGCGTGTCGGTCATGGGCGGCGACCAGGCCGCCCAGGTGATGACCATCATCAAGCGCGAACAGCTGGCCCGCGCGGGCAAGGAGCTGACCTCGGCCGAGGCCGAGGCCATCGCCAAGCCCGTGCGCGACCAGTACGAGCGCGAAGGCCACCCGTACTACGGGACCGCGCGCCTTTGGGACGACGGCATCCTCGAGCCGCACCTGACCCGGCGTACGCTCGGCATGTGCTTCGCCGCCGCCGCGCACGCCCCCGTCCCCGATTGGAAGGCCCCCGTCTACAGGATGTGACCATGGACTACCAGCACCTGAAGGTCCACTACGAAGGCCGCACCGCCTGGGTGACGCTCGACCGTCCCGAGGTGCGCAACGCCATGGACGAGCGGACGCTCGAAGAGCTCGAGCACTGTTTCACGAGCCTGGGGAAGGCCCCGAAAGCCTCCGGCCCCGGCTGCGCGGTGCGCGTCGCGGTGCTCAAGGCGCACGGCGCCGACTTCTGCGCGGGCGCCGACATCCGCTGGATGCGCCGCGCCAGCGAGTATTCCCCGGCCAAGAACCGCAAGGACGCCGAGCGCCTCGTGCGCGCCATCCGCGCCATCGACGAGTGCCCGGTCCCGGTCGTCGCCGCGGTGCACGGAGGCGTCTACGGGGGGGGCTTAGGTCTCGTCGCGGCCTGCGACGTCGTGGTGGCCGCCGCCGACGCCAAGATGTGCTTCTCGGAATGCCGCTTGGGGATCCTCCCGGCCGTCGTGTCCTCCTTCGTCCTGCCGAAGATCGGCCTGAGCCACACGCGGCGGCTCTATCTGACGAGCGAGGTCTTCGGGATGGAGACCGCGCGCACCGTGGGACTCGTGCACGAGGTCGTCGCGCGCGAGGACCTCGAGCCCAAGGCGCGCAAGCTCGCCGAAGAGATTTTGAAGAACGGCCCCGAGGCGGTGAAGGTCGCCAAGCGGTATCTGGCCAAGCTCGCCTCCCTGGACCGCCCGGCCCGCATCAAGTTCTCCCTCGACACCTTGGTCAAGGCGCGCTCCTCTCCCGAGGGCCAGGAAGGCCTGATGGCCTTCCTCGAGCGGCGCCCTCCGCAGTGGCTTAAGGAGTGCTGAGCCCGTGAGCGCCCCCATCCGCTTCGTCGAGGTGGGGCCGCGCGACGGGCTCCAGAACGAGGCGCGCATGGTCCCGCTCCAGGCCAAGGCCGCCTTCGTCGAGGCGCTGGCCGCGGCGGGCTTGGGCGAGGTGGAAGCCGGGGCTTTCGTGTCCCCGAAGGCCGTGCCGCAGATGGCCGACTCGGAGGAGCTCTTCAAGCTCCTCGAGCGCCGTCCCGGGGTCGTCTATTCCGCCCTGGTCCCCAACGAGAAGGGCCTCGAGCGCGCGCTGGCCGCCAAGGCCGACAAGGTCGCCGTCTTCACGGCCGTCTCCGAGTCCTTTAATAGGAAGAACATCAACGCGACCGTGGCCGAATCGCTCGAACGCTTCAAACCCGTCGTCGCGCAGGCCAAACGCGCGGGCCTGCCGGTGCGCGGCTACGTGTCGACCGCCTTCCACTGCCCCTATGAAGGCCCGGTGGCGCCCCGGAAGGCCGTCTCCGTCTGCGAGGAACTCCTGGCGCTGGGCGTAGACGAGCTCTCGGTGGGCGACACCATCGGCAAGGCCTGCCCCCACGAGGTGCGGGCCCTCCTCTCCCTCCTTTTAGAGAAGGTCGCGGTCGAGCGCGTCTTCCTCCACTTCCACGACACCTACGGGATGGCGGTCGCCAACGCCCTCTCCGCCTGGCGCGACTTCGGGGTCACCGGGTTCGACGCCTCGGCGGGGGGGCTGGGAGGCTGCCCCTACGCCCCCGGGGCGAGCGGCAACGTCGCCACCGAGGACTTGGCCTTTGCGTTGCAATCTGAAGGGGCGACAGTGACCGTGGACTGGGAGGCCGTCAAGGCCGCCGCGCTGGCCCTCGAGCCGGCGCTGGGCCGACCGCTTTCGTCGCACCTGTCCAAGGTCAGGAGGACGTCATGACGATGGACGGCGGGCGGCCCCTTCGGGTCGCGGTGGTCGGGTCGGGCCCTTCCGGCTTCTACGCGGCGGAAGCCCTGTTCAAAGACGCTACGCTCAAGTGCGAGGTCGACATGTTCGACCGCCTGCCGACGCCCTTCGGCCTCGTCCGCGGCGGCGTCGCCCCGGACCACCAGAAGATCAAGAGCGTCGTGAAGGTCTACGAGAAGACCGCCGCCGACCCGCGCTTCCGCTTCTACGGGAACGTCAAGCTCGGGGCCGACCTCTCCCTCGAGGACCTGCGCCGCCGCTACGACGCCGTCATCCTGGCCGTGGGCGCCGAGAGCGACCGCCGCATGGGCATCCCGGGCGAGGACCTGGCCGGGAGCTTCGCGGCCACCGAGTTCGTAGGCTGGTACAACAGCCACCCCGACCACCGCGACAAGGCTTTCGACCTCTCGGCCGAGTCCGTGGCCGTCGTCGGCATCGGCAACGTCGCCGTCGACGTCGCCCGCGTGCTGGCCGAGGACCCCGAGGTCCTGGCCAAGACCGACATGGCCGACTACGCCGTCGACGCGCTCCGCAAGAGCCGCGTGAAGAACGTCTACATGCTCGGCCGCCGCGGCCCGGCGCAGGCGGCGTTCTCGCCCGCGGAGCTCGAGGAGCTCGGGGGGCTGCACTCAGCCGACCTGGTCCTGACCCCCGAGGAGACGGCGCTCGACCCCGAATCGCAGAAGGATTACGACGCCGGCGACCAGGCGCTCAAAAAGAACGTCGACGCGCTCCAGGCCTTCGCGAAGCGCGGCCCCGGCTCCAAGGCGCGCAAGGTCCACCTGCGCCTGTGCGTGTCGCCCGTCGAGGTCGTCGGGAAGGACGGCAAGGTCGCGGCGGTCCGCATCGAGAAGAACGTCCTCGTGCGCCAGCCCGACGGGTCCATCAAGCCCAAGGGCTCCGGACGGTTCGAGACGCTGCCCATCGGCATGATCCTCCGCTCGGTCGGCTACTTCGGCGTCCCCGTCCCCGGGGTGCCGTTCGACTCGAAGAAGGGCGTCATCCCGAACGCCGCGGGCCGCGTGCTCGAAGCGGGGGCGCCGCTTCCCGGCCTCTACGTCGTCGGCTGGGCCAAGCGCGGCCCCTCGGGCCTCATCGGCACGAACCGCGCCTGCTCCGCCGAGACCGCGGCCAAGGTCCTCGAGGACTTCCGCGGCAAGGCCCTCGCCGCGGACGCCGAGAAGACCCAGGCGGCCGCCGAGGCGTACGTCCGCGGCAAGAAACGCGACGTCGTCAGCTTCGCCGACTGGAAGCGGCTCGACGCCGCCGAAGTCGAGAAGGGGAAGGCGTCCGGCAAGATCCGCGAGAAGTTCTCGCGCATCTCGGACGCCCTCGCGGCGCTCAAGGCCGTCGTCGTCTAGCTCAGGGAATCCCAGAAGGACGCCAACGCCCCCGCCGTCTCGGCGGGGGCGTCGAGCGTTATGTGGTGGTGCGCGCGCGGGATCTGGACGCCGCGCGCGTCGGGGAGCGCGTTCAGGACGGACTGGAAGGAGGCCCGCGGCATCGTGAGGCTGGCCTCGCCGCGCACCAAGAGCGTCGGGACGGCGGCGCGCGAGGGCTCCGCGGGGTCCCAGGGTTGGCGGGGATAGAGCGCGCGCCAGTCGAACTTCCACTGCCAGCGCCCGTCCGGCGCCTGCCGGACGCTCTTCATCCCGACCTGGCGGAGGGACGCCGCGTCGAGCAAGGTCCCCGCGGGCTGGAGGCGGAACCGGTCCAGGATGGCGTCGCGGTCGCCGTAGGTCGCGGGCGGGCGGCCGACGGGGCCGCTCTCGCGGCCGTGCCAGTCGGCGGCGAAGAAGTCGAGGAGTCCCAAGCTGCGCAGGCGGGGCCCGTGCCCGGTGGCGTACCGGAGCGCCACGCGGGCCCCCAGCGAATGCGCCGCCAGGTCGAAGGACGCCCAGCCGAGCGCCGCGCGGACCGCCTCGACGTCGGCGGCGTAGTCGTCGAGCATGTACGCCGGAGGTTCGGTCCAGGCGCTGTCGCCGTGGCCGCGCAGGTCCAAGGCCACGAACCGTCGGCCCGGCGGGAGGAGGGGGACCACCGGGTCCCACCACCCGCTGTGCGCCCCCATGCCGTGGAGGAGGAGGACGCCCGGGCCCGTCCCGCCCCAGTCGGTCAGGTGCAGGCGGTTGCCGGCCGGCCCTTCGGCCCAAAGCGTCTGCGGAGGCATGGCCGGATTCTACTAGTTCGTGTAGAATCCCCGAGTGAAGCCCGTCATCGCGGTCATCGAAGACGACCCCGCCCAGCGCCAGATGATGCTCGAGTTCCTCGGGCACAAAGGCTGTGAGGCCCACGGCGCCGAGAACGGCCAGGACGGCGTGGCCTTGGTCGTCAAGCTCCGCCCGAACCTCGTCATTTTGGACCTGCAGCTCCCGGGCCTCGACGGCTTCGGCGTGTGCCGGCTGCTCAAGGCCGACCGCCGCACCCGTTCGGTGCCCATCCTCATCCTCACCGCCAACGCGACGCCGGAGAACCACTTGAGCGCCGTGCAGTTCGCCGCCGACCACTTCCTCGCCAAGCCCGTCGTCGACTTCGAGGAGTTCCACCGCTGGGTCCGGGCGCTGCTCGCGCGCGCGCCGGCCGTCGTGGCCGGGCGGGTCGTCGCGGGGGGCGTGCTGGTCCTCGACCCCGAGGCCCACACCGCCGCCCTGGTGGGTTCAGACCCCGTGGCGCTGCCGCCTAAGCTCTTCGCCATCCTCTCGGAGCTGGCCCGGCGTCCGGGCGAGGTCCTCGACCGGACGTACTTCATCGACCGCGTCTGGCATAACGCGGTGCGGGACCGCGAGGTGGACGTGGCGGTCAGCCGCCTGCGCACGCTCTTGGGTCCCAAGGCCGGGGCGGCCCTGGTCTCCGTGCCCGGCCGAGGGTACCGCCTGGACCTCGCCAAGCTCGCGGCGTAGGGCCGCTGGGCCTTTCGGCCCAGGGGACCTTGGGACCTCCTTCCCGTGCGGTCCTGAGCAATTCGGGTATCTTGAGCTTCGATATGGGTTCGCTCATCTTCCTGTTGTCGGCTTCGGCGGCGTTCGCGGCGCAGACGTCCTTCAGCTGTCCGCAGCCCCGCTTCGAGTCGGGGATGGCCGCCGCGCTGCGCGAGGTCCAGAGCCTCTCCCCCGAAGCGGCGGCGTCCCGCCTCGCGGAGCTCGGCTCCGTGCGCGGCGCGGAAGGCGTCGAGGGCCGCTTGGGATACGGGGCTTTGCTCGCCGTGCGGGCCAAGGGATTCGGGGTAGAAGGCGGGGTTTACTGCGACGAGCCGCCGAGCCCCGAGGACCCTCTCGGGGACCGCTGGATCGGGGTCTCGGCCGAGGGAGGCCGCCGCTTCCGACTGGACCTGGCCGGGTCCCCGCACCCCGTCCCCTCGCAGATCCAGGAGCTGGGCGCCTCCGACGACGTCCAGCCCTTCTCTCTCGCCTCCGCCGCGGGGGGCGGAGCTTTCGCCGGGCTGTGGGGGCGGTTTAAAGAAAAGCTCATGAGCTTAGCCGGCCGTCCCTACGTCTACGGCGGCACGGATTGCGCCTGGCTGCCGCACGCGGCCCTCAACTCCCTGCCGGGGATGTGCAGCCGGGCCCGTTCCTACTTCGACAAAGACAGCGCCTGCTTCACGCGCTGCGACCAAGGGCCGTATCTTCCCGGAGACCTCATCCTCATGGGGCGAGCCGAGCCCGACCACTGGGTGGTGCTCAGCGAGGTCAACGACCAGTCGCGGGCCAATTCTCCGCGCAACAAGATCATCGACCAGTCGAGCGACTGCGGCGGGTTCTGCGGGGAGGGCGCGGTGCGCCCGAACCTCGCCGAGCGGCGCGTCTACGCCTGCGCCCGGCCCAAGGCGCTCGCCGAGGCCTACGCCGCCGACGACGCCGCGCGCCGCACCCGTCAACCCCTCATCGAATCGAGCCGGGCCGAGCGCATCGTCGCGGCGTCCTTCGCGACGGCCGCAAGCCTCCCGCGCTGAAGCTCTCCCGGCGCGCGCCTTGATGTAGAATCGGGCGGTGAGACGCGCAGCGCTCGTCGCGGCCCTGTCCTTGCCCGCCGTTCTCCCGGCCCGCGACGGAGCCCCGCCGCCCCGCGTCTCGGGGAGGGGGGTCTTCATCCTCAAGTCCCCCGGAGTCTGCGCCGGCTGCGCGGAGGCGGTCTATGCGATGCTGGCGGCGGCCGGCATCCCGAGCCGGGTCATCGGCCCCGAGCTCCTCAAATCCTCCGTCGGCCCGCGCGACATGGTCGTCATCGGGGGCAGCGAGCCCGACGAGTTCGGCGAGCTCACGGTCAAGCGGGACCTGGTCAGGGCCGGGGCTTTCGGATGGCTCAAGCGCCACATCGCCGGAGGCGGACGCTACCTCGGCATCTGCGCGGGCGCGTATCTGACGGAGAAGTGGATCGATGAGGAGGCCGGCGAGAGCGGCCTCGACGTCTTCCCCGGCAACGTCGACAACTACGACAAGGACAAGTCCACGAAGTTCGTCCGTCTGCGCTGGTTGGCGCCCGCTGGCGAGCGCTGGGTGTACTTCCAGGACGGCCCCGCCTTCTACCCGCGGGCGAGAGCCGGCGTCTCGGTGTTCGGAACCTTCGCCCAAGACGGGACCGTCGCCGCCGCCGTCTTCCCCTATGGGAAGGGGCGGGCGGCGGTGCTCTCGCCGCACCTTGAGGCCGACGAGGGCTGGGGGCAGGAAGAGGGTCTCACCGACCCGGACGGCGTCGACTTTGACCTGGGGCTCCAGGTCTTCAGGGCGCTGCTCGACTAGCGGCGGGGGCGGGGACAAGCGCGACCCCAGTCAAAGCGCGCGTTTGGAAGGTGTTGCGCCTGTGTTGCGGGACATTCGGATAGTCGGGCAAATTTAATCACTATTTCGTGTCCCCCTGGGGGTAGGCCGCTCCCGGGGCTTCAATGAGGGCATGAACACCAACTCTTCCCAGCGGGACGGCAGCGCGTGGCGGACTTTCCGGGAAGCGGCCGGCGTGCTGGTCCGGAGCCCCCTCGGGTGCGTCGCCCTCGGCGTATCGCTATTGGGCGTGGCCGGAGTCCTGCGCCAGTCCTCCGAGCTCAAGAGGGCGGAGGCCGAACGGGTCTCTTGGGCGCGCAACGCCGACCAAGACCTGCGCGACTCGCTGCGGGACGAGTCGGCTGTCCGGAGCGTGAAGGTCGCCCCCACGAAGGCCGCCCGCGACCGGTCCCGGGCGAAGGCTTTGCGGGCCGAAGTGGGCGCCGCTCTCCGCGAAGCCCTGGCCTCCTCAGCCCCTCGCTAGCCCTGGCCTCCCGCGGAGGCCCTCAGTGCGCGACGAACTCCTTAGGGCGGTGGTTGACCGGCCCGCTGCGGATGACGTTGGCCCTCAGGCGCTGGTCCAGGACCTCTTCGGCGCGCCGTCCGGTCTCGATGAGCTTGTGGATGTCGATGCCGGTCTCCACGCCGACCTCGGCGAGCAGGGCGACCAGGTCCTCGGTGCAGGTGTTGCCGGTGAAGCCGTCCTGGTACTTCTTGGCTCCGCTGGCCGGCTGGCCGCCGATGGCGCCCAGCGAGGTGTCCACGAACTCGAGGCCGAGCTCCAGGGCCGTGTAGCTGTTGAGGACGCCGTTGCCGCGGGTGTCGTGGAAGTGGGCGATGAACTTGGCCTTCGGGAACAGCGCGAGGAGCTCCCCGACGCGCTCGCGGACGACCTTCGGGTTGGCCGCGCCGGTCGTGTCCCCGAGCATGATGGTATGGGCGCCCGCCTCGACGTAGAAGCGGGTGATGTCGATGACGGCGCTCATCGGGACGTCGCCGGCGATGGGGCAGCCGTAGACGGTGCCGGGACAGCCGATGACGCGCACGCCGAGCTTGCGGGCGCGCTCCATGACGGCCGCATGCGAGCGTTTGGCCTCCGCGTGGGCCATGCGGAAGTTGGCGAGGTTGTGGGCCTCGCTCGAGGAGATCATCAGGATGATCTCGTCGGCGCCGTAGCCTTCCTTCACGCAGGTCTCGAAGCGGTCGAAGCCCTTCTCGTTGGGCATCAGCACGACGTACGTCACGTCCTTGCGGCGCTCGATACCCCGGAGGACCTCGACGCAGTCGGCGAACTGGGGGAGGAGCTTGGGATGGGAAAACGAGGTGACCTCCATCTTCCGCACGCCCGAGGCCATGATGCGGTTGGCCATCTCGATCTTCTGGGCGGTGGGGACGATCTTGGACATCGACTGCAGGCCGTCGCGCATCCAGCATTCGCAGACGGTGACGGATTTCTTGAGGGCCATGGGAATATCCTCCGGTCCGTCATCCTAGCATTCCGAAGGTTCCGGCTGGAATCGGGCCGCGTGCCGGACTTGAAAGATGGGGCGCGCATGACCGATGGGGGCGCGGAAACCGAGTCCCCTGGTGTATACTACCGCACTCGTGACGTCCAAGCCGGTCAGGGCGAGGTGCCGGACATGAAAGATGCGGTCATGGAGCGTGAAACCGTGCAGGACAACAGACTCCCCTCTTACACGCCGACCCGGGAAGAAGTGGACGCCCTCATCTTGAGAGCCCGCCAGCACCCGCTGGGGCTCGACTTCCTCAAGACGGGGGCCCTGGAAGCCGCCGCCATCATCTTCGAGGCGCATGTCTTCGCCGTCGAAAGCGCCCGTCAGCGCCTCGCCTAATCCCGCCCCCGAACAAGGTAGAATCGACGCCGATGAGCTTCGGTTCGGCGCTCCTGGTCGCGGCGGTGTACGCCGCCTATTCCGGCTGCTTCTACGTCATCGACTGGCTCTTCGCCAACGGCCACCCCCAGCTGGCGTCCGTGGCGGCCGTCTCGGCGCTCCTCGTCAACTGGGCGGCGGCCGCGGTCGCGACCTCCGGACACGACGACCGGGAGGGGAAGCTGCTCTGGCTCCTCTTCGGAGCGGCCATCCCCTTCCTCGGAGGCCTCGGCCTCGTGTGCTTCGGCGGCGGCGGTTCGCACCGGAGCACGGGTCTCGCGCTGATGGTCGGCACGCTCGTGCCCGCCCTGATGTTCGTCTACCTCGGCTCGGGCGCCCTGCGCCGGCGCTGAGCTAGCCCGCCCGGGCCAATTGAGCGAGGGCCGTCTGCGTGCGCGGCGCCCGCGGCGTCCCCCGGACGGACGCGAGCATCCGGGCCAAAGACCCCGCGTCGTCCACGTCCTCGAGCTCGTCTAAGAGGTGGACGGGCCAATGCAGCTCGGCCGCCCGCGCCAGCGTCGCCTTGAGGACGTCGGGGCCCG
>SCTT01000425.1 GCA_004322435.1 bacterium | reverse complement strand
GACCAGGTAGTTCGTCCCATCGAAGGCCGCCGCGGCGTGCGTCGTGTTGAAAGACAGGGCGCCGGCGTCGATGTCGAAGACGCCGCCGATGGGCGCGTTGGCGCCGCTGATGAGGCGTCCCTTCTCCCGGCCGTTGCAGGAGGCGACGAGCAGGAAGTCGGTGCCGTCGGAAGCCACGCTCGGCATGCCGCAGGAGGGGCCGATCGTCGCGGTGCTCAAGGCCAGCGGGCTGCCGGACAGGGAGCCGTTGGGGTTGACCAGCTGCGTGTAGTAGCGGTTGTTCTCGGAGTGGGTGCCGGTTTGGACCTGGTAGGCGACCAGGAGCTTGCCCGAGCCGTAGGCCGCGGAGAGGCCCTGCTCGTTGTCGTCATTCTGGGCGATGACGAACTCGGAGGCGCCCTTCTGGTGGTTGGCGACGGGGCCGGCGGCGGCCGAGAGCGCGAACCGCGTGGTCACGACCTCGCAGGAGCTCCCCCCCCCGCCGTTGCAGGAGGTGCCGGTGGCCCAGACGTCGCCGGCGGCCGGCACGGCCAACCCGACGGCGGAGCCGCCCTGGGTCGACGGGTCGAAGGTCTGGGAGTCCAGCAGATTCAGGTTCGTGTCGTAGACCAAGGCCGCGTACGTCGAGCCCTCGGGCTTGCTCGCCGCGGTGACCACGTAAAGATTGCCGTCCGGCCCCGTCTTCATCTGGCCGGGGCCCAGGTCCAGCCGGGTCGGGGTGTAGGTGGAGGAGATGCCGGTGTAGTTGAGGCTCGAGTCGAACTTGCGGATGTAGACCTTGTCGCCCAACGGGTCGGCGGCCAGCACGAACACCGAGCCGCCCGCGTAGGCCAGCTCGAACGAGCCGCCGTTGCCGAGGATGGGGAAGAGCGCGGTCGACAGGGTGACGTCGATGAGCGGGGAGGCGCCATCGAAGCTGGCCCCGTACTTGAGCAGATGGATGGTCGTCGTCGCGTCGTTGACTTCCATGTAGACGTTGCCGACGGCGTCGAGCGTCACCGCGTTCGAGTTCGTGAACCCGGGCAGCGAGGTGTAGGAGGCGGTCGCGATGGCCACCAGGCTAGAGTTCATCTTGATGAGCGACGCCCCGTCGTTGGCCAGATAGATGTTCGTCCCGTCGCCGGTCATCCGGGTGATGTTCGTCGGGGCCGGGGTCCCGGAGGTCGGGGCGAGGAAGTGGGTCTGGGCCAGCGGGGTCAGGAACTTGTCGTACTTGACCACGCCGATTTCCATCGTGATCGTGCCTACCTTGACCTTATAAGGGAGGTAGACGTTGAACGCCCCGTCCACCACGAGGCCGTCGATGCCGCTGTTGCCGGGCAAAGTGGCCGAGGAGAGCAGGGTGCCGGAGGCGTTGAGGCGCGCGATGGAGTCGACCTCGGGGTCGAAGTCGCCGCCGCCGATGGCGCCGGTAGTCGAGAGGAAGGAGACGTAGACGAAGGGCCCCGAGACCGTCACGGTGTCGACGAAGACGTTGCGGCCGATGGAGTTGAAGCCGGTGGCGGAGATCACGTTGCCGCCCGCGGAGACGTAGGCGCCGGCGGCGGTGAAGAGAGGGGAGGCGGGGGCGCCGCCGCCGGCGGCGGCAAAGGACCGCCGGATGGTGTGGACTTCGTCGCTGATGCCGGTGAAGGAATATCCCACCGAATACACATAGGGCGCGATTCCCACCGCGACGGCGTTACCCCCTTCCTCAATCCCTGTGCTATAGCCGTCCGAAGAGACGAATACGAGGGAAGGGTTGAATTGCAGAATCGCGATATCGCCGCCGGCGATCCCAGGCTTAAAGTCGGTTTGCGCCGAGACCAGCAGGTTACCCGCGGCGTCAAGGGACAAGCCGGTCGCCTCGTCGTTGGCGCCAAGCGCACCATTGAATGAAGTGGACGAGACGAAACTCAAGGAAGAGTTGAACTTCACAAGCAGCAAATCGTTGCTGGCAGGCCCATTAGAGGAGACGCCCACCACGAAAACATCGCCGCCCGCATTCACCCCGACACCCTGCCCCTTGTCCTTATTGGCTCCAATGAGGGTGGCAGATGAGATGAGGCCCAACCCGGCAGAGTACCGCGCCGTCACGACATCGTCGTCCGACCCGTTGAAGATGTTGCCCGCAACGACGAGGTCCCCGCTAGGGAGGGCGGTGACGGCTCTCCAAGAGTTCGAGTTCGAGTCTATCGGGCTAGCTAGGGTAGCAGAAGCCTGCAGGACAAGGTTCGAATCGTACTTCAGCGCGATATTCCCGTCATTGGCCGGAATGGTGGATTGGGTGGTATGGCCGACGATGTAGATGCTTCCCCCGGCCCCGACCGCCACGCCCTTGGGGACGTTATGGCCGTTGCCCGGGTCATTGTAAGTAGCAGAAGAGAGTACCGCGAGGCTGGGGGCGTATTTGATGGTGAAAATATTGTTGCCCGTGCAGCATCCAGGCGAACCCGAACCGCCGATGAAGAAACCGAGCTGCCCCGTAACGATGAGGTTCCCGGCGCCATCAAGGGCGGCGGCATAAGCGGAATCACCCCAACTCGGAGTACCGTCATAAGTCGCCGAGGCCAGCTTCACGCCGGAAGCGTCGTACTTGATGACGAACCAATCGTTACCAGAAACCCCGTGGCTCGCCGTTCCAACGGAGTAGACGAAAGGTCCGCCGACGGAGAAAGTATCAACCACGACCGCGCTAGCGGAATCCTCGAATCCTCCGTCAAAAGTTGCGCCGCCGTTCGCGGAGAAGTTCCCGGAGAACGTCGAACCGTCCCCGCCCCCGCCCGCCGCCGCTCCTCCCGGCAGGCTCCGCTTCATCACCACGGCGTCCTTGTGGCCGCCGTTGCCGCCCATGCCGGAGAGGTACACCGACGTCGTGTCCACCGCGACGCCGGACAGCCCGGAGTCGGCGCCGTTGAAGCCGGCGTCGAACTGGCCGGAAGAAAGCTGGACCAGGTTGTTGTCGAACCTGAAGGTGATGAAGTCGCCGCCGTCGGCCGTGCTCGAGGTCAGCGTCACGACGGCGTTGTTGGCGGGGTCGGCGACCAGCCGGGCCCTCGGGCTCGTCCCGGTGACGGTGATGGTCGTCGAATTGTTCGCGTAGGCCAAACCCGTGTCGAACTTGCGCAAAAAGACCTTCTGCTCGACGGCCGGGTCGGTGTTGCCGAGGGCGTAGAGGAAGCCGCTCCCGGCGTAGGCCAGCTGGGGGGTGTCCGCGGGGAAGTGCGCGGTGACGTTGGCGGAGGAAAGCTGGAGGAGGTTGGCGTCGTACTTCACGATGTGGCGCTGGTAGGGGCCGGCCTCGGCGGTGGACACCACGACGAACACATCGCCGCCGACGTTGAGGGCGATGGAGTGGGCGTTGTGGTGGAACCCGCTCGAGATGTTCGAATAGGAGGCGCGGGCCACCTCGTTGAGGCTGGAGTCGTACTTGATGACCTTCATGGCCCCGATGTCGGCCGCCCCGGTGCCGGCGCCGTCGCAGGCCACGTAGATGAACCCGCCGCCGGCCGCGCCGTCGGTGATGTTGCCGACGGTGAGCGAGCTCACCGTCCGGGAGAAGACGCGGCTCAGGTCCGGGGCGAACTTGGTGAACTGAAGGATCGAGTAATCGTTGCTGCGCTCCTGGATGTACACGTTGCCGTTGAGGTACACGGCGGCGCCGCCGGAGCGGTCGCCCAGGAGGGTGGTCGACGCCAGCATGGTCCCGGAGGCGTCGAACTTGCCCAAGGAGGCCACGTCGGGCTCCGAGCCGGGGCTCCCGCTGGTCGACTTCCAGGTCAGGTAGAAGTTCCCCGTGGTCGTATCGACGAAGACGAACTGGCCGGCCTCGTTCTGGTTGCTGCTAGAGTTGATCTTTAAGGAAGTGGCGGGGCCGCCGGAGAAGGTGAAGGCCAGCGGGTCGGGCCCGCCGGTCCCGGCGCCCTCGGCGCCGGCCACCGTCGTGCCGGTGCCGTCGAGGGTGAAGGTGCCGGTCGCGCTGCCGCTGTTGGTGCCGTAGAGGGTCGAACCCATCTTCGTCCCGGCGTAGATGACCGAGCGCGTGGAGAAGTTCTTCGGGTAGCCGGAGGTCAAGACGCCGGACGGGTTGTACTCCCAGTAGGCGGAGTAGCCCGTCTGCGAATTGGGCTCCTGGCCGCCGAAGACGACGATGTTGCCGGCGTCCGTGACCAGGAGGCCGGCCGCCTTGTCGTGGGTGGACGGGCTCGACGAGTGCCAGTACTTCTCGGCGGTGGTGCTGCCGGTCAGGTCGAAGGCGATGAAGGCCAGGTCGCGGTCCGGGACCGCGTTCATCTTGGCGGCGGAGACGTAGAGGCCGCCCGAGGTCGCGGTCATCTTGGGGTTGCCCTCGGTGTCGGGCAGGAAGGCCGGCAAGGTGTTCATGAGCTCGAGCGTGCTGCCGCCGGTGTAGCGCCAGAGCGCGACGTCGTAGGGCAACAAGCCGCCGCCGACGGCCTGGCTCGAATAGCCCACGAGCCAGAAGGTGGCGGGGGTGCCGGTCGAGGCGATGCCGGACGCGAAGTCGAAGTTGGAGCCGGGCGCGTTCGCGGTGGCCTTGAGGACCAAGACGTCCGTGCCGGTGTTGTACTGCCAGAACCCGACGGCGAAGCTTCCCGGAGCCGTCTCGACGGCGCCGGAGAGCAGCAGGCCGCCGGTCGTGGTCGTGGCGTCCATCACGTACTCGCCGAGGCCGAACCCGGCCTCGAGCGTCCGGCTCGAGACCATCAGAAGGGTGTTCGGGTCGATCTTCCAGACCGCGGCGTCATCGCCCTGGGTGGTCGGGCCGGAGGCCGTGCCGACCATATAGAGGAAGCCGCCATGGAAGGCGACCGGGAAGTTGTCGCCGCCGCCGACGCCGGCGAGCGTCGCCGAGGCCACGAGCGTGCTCGGAGGGTTGATCTTGTAGAGGTCGACCTCGCCGTTGCCGGCCTTCTTCGACATGTAGAGGCTGGTGCCGTCGTTTGTGAGCGCGGGCTGGCCGGACTGGCCGCCGCCGCTCGACAGTGCGTTGAAGTCGAACTTGTGGACCACGTAGTCCTGCGGGCCGGTCTGATTGACCTCGGTCGCGTACATGTTCGCGCCGTTGAGGATGGCCATCGCGCTCGTCGGGTAAAACGAACGTTCGGTGGCGACGGAGAGGTCGGAGGGGAATCTCAGGATGCCCGGGAACGGCCCGCTGCCGGCGTAGTACACGTCGAGGTTCGTGGGGTCGATGACGACGGCGCGCTCGTCCACGTTCGAGATGAAGCCGTTGGCCGTCACGGTCGTGCCGGCGAGGACCGACGACGCGCCCGACGTGCGGTAGATGTGGTTGATGCTCTGGCCCGTCACCGAGCCGATGGCGACGGAGTAGACGTCGCCGGAGGGCGTCGCGGCGACCGCGGCGCCGCCGACGATCTCCTCGGGCTCGTCGAACTCGAGGAAGGAGTGCAGGCCCAGGCCGTCGAGCAGCCGCTCGAGGCGCAGCACCTTGGTGTCGCTGCGGGCGCCGACCACGAAGAGGCGGCCGAGGCCGTCCCGGACCAGGTTGCGGTCCGCCGCCGCCGGCCCGTACGACCCGGTCATCGTGTGGGTCGCGATGATGGTCAGGCCGGCGCCCGTCGTGAACTCGTTGACGAGGAGGTTCGAGCCGTCGAGAGTGGAGGTGATGAGGTTGGTGCCCGAAGAGATGACGGCGTTGAAGGTGCCGCCGTAGCCGTCCTCGTAGGTGCCCACGAGCTGGAGGCTCGTGTTGTAGACCCGGATGTGGCGCAAGCCGCCGGCCTTGCCGACCACGATGATGTTGGACCCGGCGATGAGGATGTCTTTGGCCGCGTCGAGGCTCGAGCCGCCAGCGGAGTCGAAGGAGTCCGAGGAGATCAGCACGCCGTTGGGGTCGAGCTTCAGCACCACCCAGTCCTGGCCCGAGGAGGCGTTGGCCTTGAAGCCCGCCACGTACACGTTGGAGGACGCGTCGACCGCGACGGCCTGCGCGCGGTCCTGGAAGCCGGAGTCGAACACGACGCCGGTCTGCGCGGCGAAGTTGCCCGTGAGGACGTCGGAAGCGGAAACGCGGGGGGATAGCAGAAGAAGGAAGGCTAGCAGCCCCCAAACGGGCGCATGGCGCGCCCCTCGGCGAGATCTCGGCGTTTCTCTCACAACCTTACGGCCACCTTAACTCACGACTTGGACATACTAACACGGCATCCGGCCAAATGCAAGGGAGACTTACGTCACGCGTCCCCGTCCGATGCGTCGTCCGTCATGCGGCTGGTCCAAAAAAAATTTCTCCGTCGACGAAACGTCAGTAGTCGTAGCTGAACCCCAACAGATAGTTCGCGGTGTTGTACGTGTACTTGTACGTCTTCTCGTAGCGCATGTTCGAGTCGACCCACAAAAAGTTCGCCTGCGCGAGCATCCGGAAGTTCGCCGCGATGGGCATGCCGTAGCCGAGCGAGAACTGATAGCGGTCGTGGTTCTGCGTGTCGTCCTGGTAGAGGCCGTTCGAGTCCTGCACCTGGCGGCCGAAGTACGACTGGCGCGTCCAAGTCAGCGCCGCGGAGGCGTTCGACGCGGACTCCTTCGGGCCCCAGGCGAAGTTGACCGAGGGCCCCATCGTGAGGCTCCAGTTGCTGTACGAGTCGGCGGTGTAGTGCGTCTGGCCGGCGTCGTACGTGTTCTGGTTCGAGCCGGCGTAGTTGAAGCTGGTGCCGAATCCCAACCCCATGCGCGCCTTGCCGCCGAAGGCTTCCCGCGGATGGAGGACGGAGGCCGACAGGGAGTTGGTGATGTCCTGGCGGTTCTCGTTGACGAACTGGCCGGCCAGGTTCACGAGCGGCTGGTCGTGGAACTTCTGCCACAAGAGGCGGTAGCCGGCCGTCAGGGCGACCACGGGCTTCTCGTACGGGATGGGGCGGGTGACCGAGAAGGAGAGCTGCTGGTTCAAGGTGTCCAAGGTCCGCACGCCGGCGGTCTCGCGGCCGAGCGGGTTGCCCGTGGCGTCGGTGCCGGACTTGGACTCGAGGGACTTGAAGTTCGGGAAGCGCGTGTAGAAGAAGTCGTAGCCCCAGCGGTAGGAGAAGGGCTCCTTGTAGGTGTTCTCGGCCTCAAAGCCGAGGCCCACGGTCTGGGTGTCGAAGAGGCCCTTGCCCCAGGTCTCGTCGCGGGTCTCCTTGAGGTAATCCCACTTGTAGGAGACGGAGGGCTTGACCTTCCAGTTCGTGCCCTCGATGGGCCGCAGGTACCCGAAGGAGAGCCGGTGGGACATGCCCTGGGCGAACAGGCTGCCGGAGCCCACGGAGTCGGTGACGCTCTTGGTGCCGCGGTAGGAACCCGTATATAGAGGAAGGAAGAGGCGTCCCCCCCCCAGTTTGACGGCCGGAGCCGCGTTCGCCGTCACGTTCGCGTTCAACTTGGACTTATCCCCCGCGAAGAAGTACTGCCCGCCCAAGAACGTCAGCCCATACACCGGGACGACCTCCAACGCCCGCGCCGGAGCGCTGACGAAGGCGGTGAGGACCAGGAGGGATACGAGGGGTCTGGTTCGCACGCGTTACGCTACTGGATCAATCCCGACTGCATCAAAATCTTGGGCTCGAAGACCAGGTCGATCTTGCGGCCCCCGAACTCGGAGGCGGTCATGATCTGCTGGTAGTTCCAATCGAGCAGGCGCCGCTTGTATTCGGTGCCGTTGGTGATCCCCGCGAAGGCGGAGTGTTCGGCGACCTTGCCGTTGTCGTCGATGATGTAGGTGTCGAACTTGTCCCAGATGGTGCCGGCGCCGTTCTGGCGGTAGATGATGTCGTGGAACTTGCCGGACTCGCGGTTGCCCGTGCAGTTGTCGGCCGTCACGCAGTTGGGCGACTGGACGATGCTCACGACGTTGGTGACCGTACGGTTGTCGCCGGCCCCGTCCGTGCCGCCCATGCTCTGGATGCCGCCGCAGGCCGCGCCGACCCCGCCCGCGCACCCGCCGGCGTTGTAGGCGGCCACGTTCGGGACCCAGCTGTTGTGGGTCACGTTGTTGAACTTGAGCGTATAGTTGTCGAAGAGGGTGGTGAAGAACGGCGTCCCGGCCGGCAGGGAGACGAAGCTATTGACGTTGGGGTCGAAGGCGGCCGTGACGTTGTCGTCGTTGTCGGCGTTGTTGTTGACGTCCACCAGATGGCCGCCGGTCGCGTTCTCGACGATGGCGTCGGTGGTGTTCGAGTAGACGGTCTGATAGTTCGTCAGCCACCACGTGCACGCGCCGCCGATGCAGCCGGGCAGCTGGCGCAGCGCCGACGAGAGGTCGTCGGGGAGCGTCGTGTTGAACTGGCCGAGGCGGAAGAAGTAGTCGAAACGGTCGGGGCGCTCGTTTAAGACCACGAACTTGAAGGAGGTCGGGGTCGGGCGCAGGATGTACTCCTCGATGCGCACGCGGTTGCCGTTGACGTCCACCATCACCTTGCCCTGCTGGAAGAGCGCCTGCTTGATCTCCTCGGAGGCGGCGGCGAGGACCTGCTCCTTGTTCATCTCGAGGCCGACTTCCTTCTTGACGGTCGCGCGCTCGGACGAGGCATCTTCCTTCTTCTTCGTCTCCTGGTTCTCCTTCTTGCCGAGGCCGGTCAAGGAGACGTCGATGCGGTCGCCGGGGTTGAGCAGGACCTCGTTGCCCTTGTTGTCCTGCACGCCCAGCTGGCCTTCGAAGAGCGCGACCGAGGTCCGGCCGTCCTGGCCGACGTCCACGCCGAACTCGGTGCCGCGCACGGAGCAGACCGCCGTGGGCGTGCGGACGGCGAAGCGGCGCGAGGAGGCCTTCGTGACCCAGGCCTTGAGGCGGCCGAAGTTCAGGGACATCTTGCTCGAGGCGCCCGCCGCTTCCTCGAGCAGATAGGAGGAGTTCGGGCCGATCTCGACGCGGGAGGCGTCGTCGAAGGTGATGGTCACGCGCGAGGAGCGGTCGGTCTTGACCTCGTCGCCGGCGGAGAGGACGTAGTTGACCGGCACCTGGTTCCAGGAGGCGGTGTTGGGCCGGCGCACGCGCGCGGTTCCGGAGATGTCGGTGATGGAGACGGCGGCCGAGAGGGACTGAAACGGGAGGCACAAGATTCCCGTCAGGAGGACGCCCCAAAGGGCGAACCTTCCTCTAGCGCGGTCGGCGGGCATCGCTAGCACAGCTTTTCCTAAGACTCGCGTACTATAACACCTGATGGTTTGGGTGTCAATAGAATTTCAGGGTGATTTAAGGCACCCCTCCGCTTCCTATATAAAGGAGGCGGGGCTATCGGCGGTCCGGCGTGATGGGCGGCATCGGGAGCGCCGCCGGCGGTTTGGGGCGGTTGCGCGGCGGCTTGGCCGCGGGCGCGATGCCCACCATCGCCAGAGGCGGGATGACGGTCGGCGGACGGTCCACACCGTCTTCGGGGACGGACGGACGCTCGACCGGCGCCGTCGGGGCCGGGCGCCCGGACTGCCAGCGCGCGTAGAGCCGCCGGCCGCCGACCCAGCCGGTCACCGCCAGCACCGCGAGCGCGGCGGCGACGGCGGCCCAGACCAGCGCGTCCTCGCCCTTGTTCTTCCTCATCGGCGGGTCATTCCATGTAGTCGCGCAGCGCCCGGGAGCGCGAGGGGTGGCGGAGCTTGCGGATGGCCTTGGACTCGATCTGGCGGACGCGCTCGCGGGTGACCTTGAAGATGCGGCCGACCTCCTCGAGCGTACGCGGGTAGCCGGTGCCGATGCCGAAGCGCAGCTTGATGATCTTCGCCTCGCGGTCCGTCAGGGTGTCGAGGACCTTCTCGACCTCCTTGTGCCGCAGGAAGATCTGCGCGGCGTTGGCCGGGGCCGGCCCGGCCTTGTCCTCGATGAAGTCCTCGAGGTAGCTGTCCTCGTCTTCGCCGATGGGCGTGGCGAGCGAAATCGGCTCCTGCATGATCTTGAGGACGTTCTTGACCTTCTCCACCGAGATGTGGAGGTGCCGGGTGTATTCCTCGAGGCTGGGCTCGCGGCCGAACTCCTGGCGGTAGCGCCGGGTCACCTTCATGAGCTTGGAGATGAGCTCCTTCATGTGCACCGGGATGCGGATGGTGCGCGCCTGGTCGGCGATGGCGCGGTTGATGGACTGGCGGATCCACCAGGTCGCGTAGGTGGAGAACTTGAAGCCGCGCTTGTACTCGAACTTCTCGACCGCCTTCATGAGGCCGAGGCCGCCTTCCTGGATGAGGTCGGAGAGCTCCAGGTTCGAGTTCACGTGCTTCTTCGCGATGGAGACCACCAGGCGCAGGTTCGCCTTGATGAGCTTGAGCTTGTCCTTGAGGATCTCCTCTTCCAGGTCGCGGATGCGCGTGTCGAGCGCCATGAACTGGTCGGTCGGGACCGGCACGGTGTGGAGGAGCTGGTCGAGGCGCTTCTTGATGCCCTCCATGTTCTCGAGGCCGGCCTCGACGCCCGTCGGCGCGTAGCCGGTCTTGGTCTTGAAGGCCGAGGCCGACATCTTGCCGCGCTGGACCTGGTTCATGTACGAGCGCAGCTGGTCGTAGCCGGCGCCGTAGCGGCGCGTGTAGGCCTCGAGCTCGTCGCGGCACTCCTTGATGCGCTGGGCGGTGGACTTGATCTTGTTGGTGAGGCGCTTGATCTTGTCCTGGTTCAAGTTCAGGCCGATGATGTGGTTGACGACGTCCTTGTTGAGGGACTCGACCTTGCGCGAGAGCTTCTGGCGCTTCAAGTCGCTCAGCTTCGGGCTCAGCAGGCGCTGACGCAGCGCGGTGATCTTCTTCTCGGAGCGCAGGATGAAGGAGGCGACCGCCTTCATCTTGCGGCGCATCCCGGAGAGCTCCTGGGAGGTCTTGCGGCCGCGGGGCATCAGCTCCTTGGGGGTCATCTCCTGCAGGCCGATGAGGGTCTCCCAGTTGCGGATCTCGCGCTGGGTGATGGGCGACTCGAGGACGAGGAGGCGGAGCTCCTTCTCGCGCTCGCGCACGTTGCGGGCGAGCGTGACCTCTTCTTCGCGGTTCAAGAGCGGCACCTTGCCCATCTCGGACAGATACATGCGGATGGAGTTCGAGACGTCGGGAGTGGATTCCCACTCCTCGGTGTACTCGGCCTTCTCCGCCTTCTGCTCGGGCGTCGGGGGCTTGGGCTTCTTGCGGTTGACCACCTCGATGCCGAGGTCCTCGAGCGTGGCCATCAGGCCGTCGATCTCGTCCGAGGACATGTGCGCCGCGGTCAACGAGCGGTTGATCTCCTCGAGGGTCAGGAAGCCGTGCTCCTTGCCCATCTCGATGAGGTCGCCCAGCGCCTGCTTGGTGATGCTCATGTGACTAGCCTCTCTTCGCGCCTTTCAAATCCGCCAACAGCTTCCGGTACTCGTCCTTGAGCCCGGGGTCCACCTCGCCGCCGCCGGCCGCGCCGAGGACCAGGGGTTCGAGCTCGCGCAGCCGCCGGGCCTTCCGTCCGCGGCCGACGACCTCGTTGACGAGGCTCTCGGCGTCCCGGACCTCGCGCCCGTCGCAGAACAGCTCGCGCGCGACGGCCGCGGCCGCGTCGTCCAAGCCTTCCAAGATGCGCCCGGTCAGGGCCTCCTTCGAGCGGCCCTCGCCGAGGGCCTCGGTCAGGCGGGCGAAGACGGCGCGGGCGCGCGGGTCGGAGAAGTCCCCCTCGGCCACGAGCCCGGCGGTCGCCACGGCGGGCGCCCGCAAGAGCGCCAGCAGGACCTCGCGCTCGTCGGTCGGAAGCGGGGCGGACGGGGCCGGCGACGGGCTCGGCGAGAGCCGGCGGCGCGGCTCGTGGGCGGGCTCCGCCCCGCGGGAAAGCTGGGAATAGAGCGACTGCTCGTTGACGGCCAAGAGCTGGGCCAGGCGGCGCAGCCACTCGCCCTTCACCACGTCGTCGGGGCACTTGCGGATGGTCTCGAGGACGAGCCCGGCGACCTTGGCTTTTTCCTCGGCCGACAGCGGCCCTTTGAACTTCGACAAGAGCGTACGCGTCTTGAACTCCGCCAGGTCCACGGCCGCGTCGAGGACGCCCCGGAACGCCTCGACGCCGCGCTGATGCAGCAGCTCGTCGGGGTCGAGGCCGTCGGGGACGGTCGCGACGGAGACCGAGAAGCCCTTCTCGAGCAGGAGCTCCGCGCCCTTGACCGCGGCCGTCGAGCCGGCGGCGTCGGGGTCGAACACGATGGTCACGCCGTCCACCCAGCGCTTCAAGACGGCGGCGTGGTCCTCGGTCAGCGCGGTGCCGAGCGGGGCCACGGCGTTCGTGAAGCCGAACTGGTGCGCGGCGATGACGTCCATGTAGCCTTCGAGGACGATGGCGCGGCGCTCCTTGCGCAGGGCGGCCAAAGCCTCGTGGAGGGCGTAGAGGGTCTTGCCCTTGGAGAACAGCTCGGTCTCGGCCGTGTTCAGGTACTTGGGCTCGCCCTCGCCCAAGATGCGGCCGCCGAAGCCCACGGTCTCGCCCTTGCCGTTGCGGATGGGGAAGAGGAGCCGCCCCCAGAACATGTCGCGGACGCGGTCTTCGCGGCGAACCGCCAGCCCGGCGCGGAGGACGACCTCTTCGCCGAAGCCCAGCTTCGCCAAGGACGCGGCCAGCCCGCCCCCGCGCGGCGCGTAGCCCAGGCCGAAGGCCTCGGCCATCTCGGGACTCACGCCGCGCTTGGCGAGCACGGCGCGCGCGGGCTCGGCCTCGGGGAGGCGCTTCAAGGCGTCGCGATACTTCTCGCGGGCGGCCTCGTTGGCGCGCTTGACGGCGAGGCGCAGCCGGTCGGACGGGGAGAGCTCGCGCTCCTCGGGGGCGACCTTGACGCCGGCGCGCTCGCCGAGCTTCTGCACGGCCTCGAGGAAGGCCAGGCCCTCGATCTTCATCACGAAGGAGAACACGTCCCCCCCCGCGCCGCAGCCGAAGCAGTGGTAGATCTGCTTCTCCGGGTTGACGTTGAAGGACGGGGTGCGTTCTTGGTGGAACGGGCAGCAGGCCTTGTGGTTGCGGCCCGCCACCTTGAGGTTCGGGATGTAATCCCGGACGACCTCGACGATGTCGGACCTGTCGCGGACCTGTTCGATGACCCCTTCGGCGATGCGCATGTGCCCCTGACGGCTAGTCGGAATAAAACGGCGGACCGGCCCCCCGCGGCGCGGGGGGCCGGCCGGTGAGCGCCCTTACCGGGTGCTCTTGCGCCGCTTGAGGCGGCGGATCTTGCGGAGGGTCTCGGCGGCCTTGAGCTTGCGCTTGACGCTGGGCGAGACGTAGTGCTCGCGCCGCTTGATCTCCTTGAGGATGCCGTTGCGCTCGCACTCGCGCTTGAAGCGGCGCAGGCACTCCTCGATGGATTCCCCTTCTCGGACTTTGACGAAAACCATGTTCTAAATCACCACCCTTTATCCAGGAGGCCAGTTCATCCGGCGGCCGGAGATCACGTGGTAGTGCAGATGATCCACCGACTGGCCGGCGCCTTTGCCGTTGTTCGTGACGACCCGGAAATCGGTGAGCCCCGCCTTCTTGGCCACCTCGGCCACGACGAGCTGCAGGCGGCCTAAAAGCCGCTCGTCTTCCTGCGTCGCGTCGGCGACCCGGGCGATGTGCTTGCGCGGGACGACCAACAGGTGCGTCGGGGCGATGGGGTTCAAGTCCTTGAAGGCCACGACCTCTTCGTCCTCATGGACGAATTGGCTCGCGACCTCCCCCCCGGCGATCTTGCAAAAGATGCAGGCTGACACGAACGGTGATTTTACCTTTTCCTTATAGGAATTAATAGTCAGCTCCCTCTCCCGCTATGCGGGAGAGGGTTGGGGTGAGGGCATTCCCCTCACCCCGCCCTCTCCCCCAAGGGGGAGAGGGAGAGCGTCCCGGCCGACGACAGCCGAGACCAATCCGGGGCCCGGATTCGTGGAGAAACTGACCCTCAGGAAGTGCTCCGTCAGACCCTCGGCGCCCGTCCCCTTGGGCTCGACGAGCACGGTCCGCCGGGCGCCGGCGTGGGCCGCCGCGAAGCGCTCGCGGAGGCGCCCGTCCAGGGCTCGGAACTCCTCGGCGCGGGCGAGCACGATGCTCTCCGGGAGCTTGTCCGTCCGGCGCGCGGCCGGGGTGCCGGCGCGCGACGAGAATCGGAACACGTGCAGTCCGCTGAAGCCCAGGTCCGTCACGAACCGCCGACTCTCCTCATGCTCTTCCTGGGTCTCGCCGGGGAAGCCCGTCATCAGGTCGGTGAAGATACCGGCGTCCGGGAACCGGCGCCGCAATGCCTCGGTTCGCCGCGCGTAGAAAGCGGCCGTGTACCAGCGCTTCATGCGCTTGAGCACCGCCTCCGAGCCGCTTTGCAACGGCAGGTGATACGACGGGCAGAGCTTGGGGCCGGCGGCCTCGGCGGCGTCCAAGAAGCGCTCGGTGACGTCGGTGATCTCGAAGGAGGAGAGGCGGACGCGGAAGTCCCCGGGGAGGGCCAGCAGGCGCTCGAGGAGCGCGACGAAGTCCACGCGCGCCGGGCCCGACTCGTCGAGATAGCGTCCGAGCCGGATGCCGCAGAGGACCAGCTCCTTGTAGCCGCGCTCGACGAGCGAACGGGCTTCGGCGACCACCGCGTCGGCGGCCTTCGACGTCATCTCAGGGCGCACCGACGGGATGATGCAGTACGTGCAGGACATGTCGCAGCCGTCTTGGACCTTGAGGAAGGCGCGGGTCTTCCCGCCGAAGGCGCGGAACCCCGCCTCGTCGGGCACGGGGCGGCAGCCGAGCATCGCGGGGATGTTCTCCTTGTCGGCGTTGCCCACCACGAGCGCCGCCGGCGCGGCCTTGAGGACCTCGGCGGGCGAGCGCGTCGCCAGGCAGCCGGTGACCACGAGGCGCGCCGCGGGATTGCGGCGGGAGATGCGGCGCATCAGGCGCAGCGCGTCCTCGTCGCCTTCGACCGTGACCGTGCAGGTGTTGAGGACGCACAGGTCGGCGGAGTCGAAGTCGTTTGTCAGCGTCGTCACCCCGTCAGAGAGGATGCGTTCCTTGAGGCCCTCGCCCTCGGCCTGGTTGACCCGGCAGCCGAACGTCTTGAAGTAGGCTTTCACGGGTCCGACCTTCGGGCCTTGCAGGCCTCGCAGAGGTCCAGGACGGCGAGCTTGTTAGTAGTCGTGTCCTCGGGGATCATCACCGGTTCCACCGGCCCGGTCGCGCCGCAGAGGCGGCACCGCCCTCTCCCCTCCCCCTCTCCCGCAGGGCGGGAGAGGGCAGGGTGAGGGGTCCTCATGCCGCGGCCAGCTCGTAGAGCACGACCGCGCAGGCGGCGATGGCCGCGGTCTCGGCGCGCAAAGTCGTGGGCCCCAGGCTGAAGAGCGCCGCGCCCTCGCACTCGGCGAGCTCG
>SCTT01000424.1 GCA_004322435.1 bacterium | reverse complement strand
TGGATGTCGTTGACTGGTAGCTGCCCCTCGGGGTCCGGCGAGCCGACCACCTGCCAGACCTCGTAGTCCTGCGGGGCCTCGGCCAAGGTCCGGATCTCGGCCGCCGACAGCTCGTCGGTCTCGATGTGGTACGGCTTCTGGTTTATGAGGATAGTGATCTTCATGACAGGCTTGGTATTGGGGTTCATTTTCACCTCCCTCGTTTAGCCCTTGCAATACTGGCTTACGAGTGATACACTGAGTATAGACGCGGATGTATTAATTGTCAATCACTTTCTTATTAATAAGACAGAGAACGGCGGAGGTCGCATGGGCACCCTAACGCTTCACCAACTGGGGGAGGTGCTTCGGGAGAGGCGTGGCTCCCGTGGAATTAGGGAAGTGGCCGCCGAGATTGCAATCAGTCCAGCGACGCTCTCACGAGTCGAGCGCGGTCACCTGCCAGATCTCAATACGTTTGGATTGATTTGTAAGTGGTTGGAGATTGACCCGGCCGAAATCCTGCAGATAAATCCTCGGCGGGAGACTGCTTCGGCGCAAAATCAAGGCATTACAGCGAATGTTCATTTTAAAGGGGGGCAAACATCCAGCCCCGCCCTAGCGAAGGCGCTCGCCGAACTAATCATTTCTGCCCAGCGCAAGTTGGCGTCTGACCCAGTCGGGTCCAAATGACAATGCCTCAGGGATGATTGGTGTTCGAGCGGGGATTCAAATCGTGGTGCGAAAATACGGCGATTCAAATCAGAAAGGATTTGAAGTTGGCCGAAGTTTCGCCATTACCGGCGAAGATGCTGGCCAGCACATTGGCTATCCCTGTTTGGACGCCAAGTGAAGTTGGTGGTCTCTCCCAGCAGAGTGCCTCCACTCTTCAGGTTGAGGATTGGTCGGCGCTCACGATTTCGTACGGTGGACAAGACGCGATTGTCTATAACCCAGCCCACTCCTTACGAAGGCAGTCGACGGACGTAATGCACGAACTCTCTCACATTCTGATGCGGCATAATCCGTCGCAGGTGATGTTTGCGGAAAAGCAGGACATCATTCTTCGCACCTACGATAAGAAACAAGAGGCCGAAGCCGATTGGTTGGCCGGCTGCCTCTTGTTGCCTCGACCAGCATTGCTGCATATAGCTCGGGTTAACACTTCGACTGAGTCGACGTTGAGCGAGTATGCTGTCAGTCAGCAGCTTCTCGAATACCGGACCAACATAACGGGCGTGAAGCATCAACTACGACGTACTCGTACCTGAGTTCCCAGGGAAGGCAAAGCGCAAATGAAAAACGAGCAATTGACCCCCGAAGATCTTCTG
Source organism: bacterium (assembly GCA_004322435.1). Taxonomy (GTDB): domain Bacteria; phylum Elusimicrobiota; class Elusimicrobia; order UBA1565; family UBA1565; genus SCTT01. The sequence continues at coordinate 16,480 of SCTT01000424.1, read as the reverse complement.
GGTCCTATGAACCAGGTGGAGCGCAAGTACGCTCCTGCGGAGTTGTTCATTGCCGGCGATGCCGATCTGTGCCGCAATTTCGCCAAAGTGGCCGTAATTGGGACGCGTCAGGTTTCGACTATTGGTATCAAGAGGACTCAGGAGTTGGTCCGACTGCTAGTCGAGCGCGGAGTGGTGATTGTGAGTGGTCTTGCGCTTGGTGTGGATGCCTGTGCCCACGAGGCTGCCATCAAGAACGGCGGCAAGACAATCGCCGTCCTCGGTACACCAATAGATCAGTTCTATCCGAGGGAAAACGCCGAGCTCCAGCGCATCATCATGAAAGATTACCTGGCGCTCTCTCAGTTTAAGTCAGGCGTCCCCGTTCAGAAGAAAAATTTCCCGATTCGGAATCGGACGATGGCTCTGATTTCACACGCTACAGTCATCATTGAGGCCGGGGAAGGTAGCGGGACCCTCCATCAAGGATGGGAAGCTCTTCGTCTCGGTCGTCCCCTGTTTCTGCTTGAGTCAATAACGAAACGCAATGATCTTAAGTGGCCGGCTGAGATGATTGGCTACGGAGCGCAAGTCCTTTCCCGAGGGGGGCTAGAAGATTTGTTCGAACTGCTCCCCCATGGAAAATCTGGTGTCCACGCTGCCGCCTTGTCTTTCTAGAGTCGACTTCGGCTCGATGCTGGTTTATGCGCCGCGCGGACAGACCGCGATGTCGCTCGAATCCAAGATCGCTGCCTATGGTTTGAAGAACGTCCGCGAAGGGCACATTCCCTATGCGGTTCGAAGGCTATTGGAGGAAATGGCGACTGGCGGTAGCGCGGAAAATCTCAAGGCGGTTCTTGGAAAGGATGTGCTACTGGTCCCTTGCCCTAAGAGCACTCCGCTGGTGAAGGGAGCTCTATGGCCCTCGTATGAGATTTGTGCTGAGCTGGTGCGTAGAGGTTTAGCGCGGGAATCTTCGGTACTTGTCGAACGAATTACCCCCGTCCAAAAGTCGAGCACGGCCGGGCCCGGAAAACGTCCAAAACCCTTGGATCACATTCGTTCCATGGGGATGGTCGAACAGACCGATTTTGTCCCTCCGCGAATCGTCATCGTTGATGATGTGATTACCAGGGGGGCGACGCTTCTCGGGGCTGCGTCGCATGTAAAGCATGCCTTCCCAGACGCGGATGTCAGGGTTTTCGCGATGGTGCGAACTGGCGGCGTGGAGGTCGACAGAATTCTGGACCCTGTAATCGGGGAAGTGACGTATAACGGTCAAGACGCAACGCGGAGGCCTTGACTGGGGATGAAAAGTAGGAGAATTGCTCACATAGACATGCATATCGTCCTGGCCGACTCCTCTTTCGCGTTTCCAATCCTCTCCCGGGCAATTGGAGTGGCCGAGCATTAAGTAACGGCTCATCTTTTCGCGGCAGCCTCTGCCGTTCTCATGAGCGCGTGCAGGCGGCGACACTCCACTCCTGCCTCGGTCCGGGTGGGGGGGCCCAGGCGAATGCCTCGGGGGCACCGGGAAGGTGCCCGGGGTCCGGGGCTGTTAGGGATTCCACCCTGCCGCTTAACTGACGCAAGACGGACGGGCATCGGCCCGCGGCCGGAGGGGTCGTAATCGTTCGAACCCGGAGGTCGCGGGCGGATGTCCGTCCGCCTCCGTTGGTATCAGGCCAGGTCGATGGACTTCCACTTGTCGCGGTAGGTCGCGACGAGCCGGGCCCGCAGGCCGGCGTTCTCGGGGAGGTTGAGGTCCGGGTCCTCGCGGATGAGCGCCTCGGCGTCGGAGCGGGCGGCGTCCAAGAGGTCGGAGTCCCGCGAGAGGTCGGCCGCCTCGAAGCCCAGCTCGCCGTGCTGGGCGGTGCCCAGGGCCTCGCCGGGGCCGCGGAGCTTCAAATCCTCCTCCCCGATGCGGAACCCGTCGTTGGTCTCGCACAGGACCTGCAGGCGACGACGCGCGGTGTCGGTGCGCGGCTCGCTGACGAGGTAGCAGGACCCCGCGTGCTCGCCGCGGCCGATGCGGCCGCGCAGTTGGTGCAGGCCCGCGAGGCCGAAGCGGTCGGCGTTCTGGATGACCATCACCGTCGCGTTGGCGACGTCGACGCCGACCTCGACGACGGGCGTGGCCACGAGGACGTCGGTCTTCCCGGCCGCGAAGTCCTCCATCGCGCCGACCTTCTTGGCCCCGGGCATCCGGCCGTGCACGAGGGCGGTCCGCAGGCCCGCGAACGCGCCCGCCTTCAGGCGCTCGTACTCGGCGACCGCGGCCTTGAGGTCGAGGCGGGCCGACTCGTTGATGATGGGATAGACGACGTAGGCCTGGCGCCCCGCCGCGGCCGCGCGGCGCACGGCCTCGAGCGCGCGCTCCTCGGGGGCGTGCTCGGTGCGCACCGGGGCGCGCCCGGGAGGCATCTCGTCTAAGGTCGAGACGTCGAGGTCTCCGTAGAGGGCCAGCGCCAGCGTGCGCGGGATGGGCGTCGCGGTCATGAGCAGAAGGTCGAGCGCCGCCCCCTTCTGGCGCAAGGTCGTCCTCTGGCGCACGCCGAAGCGGTGCTGCTCGTCGATGACGGCCAGGGCCAGGTTCTTGAAGCGCACGTCCCCCTCGAGGAGCGCGTGCGTGCCGACCACGAGGTCGAGCTCGCCGGCCTCGAGCTGACGGAGCACGCGCTCCCGCTTGGCCTTCGGGACGCCCGAGGTCAAAAGCTCGAAGCGCACCGGCAGGCCCGCGAGGAACCGCCGGAACGTCCAGTAGTGCTGGTCGGCGAGGATCTCGGTGGGGGCGAGGAAGGCGCCCTGCCGGCCGTTCTCGACGGCCAAGAGGAGCGCCGCCAGCGCGACCACGGTCTTCCCCGAGCCCACGTCGCCCTGCAAAAGGCGCGTCATGGGGCTGGGCAGGCGCATGTCCTCGAAGAGCTCGTTGATGACGCGCTTCTGGGCGCGCGTCAGCTCGAAGCCCAGCCCGGCCTTGAACGGGGTCAACAGCGAGCGCTTCACCTCGTAGCCGAACCCCTTGGCGATCTGACGGACCTGGGCGTGCTTGAGCGACCAGGCGAGCCCCAAGAGGAGCAGCTCCTCGTAGGCCAGGCGGCGGCGCCCCTGCTCGAGCTCCGCGCGCGAGCGCGGGCGGTGCACGGCGCGCAGCGCCTGGGGCCGGGCCAGCAGCTCGCGCCGCGCGAGCAGCGCGGGCGGCAGGTCCTCGCCCAAGGACGGCAGGACTTCCTCGAGCGCCTGGCCGACCGCCTCGCGCAGGAAGCGCTCGGAGAGCCCCTCGGTCGCGGCGTAGCGCGGGACGAGGCCGCCGACGTGCAGCGCCGCGCGCGGGTCGTCGACGCGGAAGTGCTCGTCGACGTCGATGCGCCGGACCTTGAGCAGGCCCGGCTCACCGCGTCCGACGAGCCAGAGGTCGGTGCCGGGGGCGAGGTCCTTCTTCAAGCCCGTGAAGACGTCGTAGCGGCGGCTGGGACGCTTGAACCAGACCGCCTCCACCTCGCCGTGCCCGGGGACGTTCACGCGCGCGACGGTGAGAATCAGGTGCGGCCCGGCCCGCCGCTGCAAGGAGTCCATCACGCGGCCCCGCAGCACGAGCGGGGCGTCGGCCGGCACGCCGCGCCCCGGGGGCGTCTCGGAGCGGTCCTCCCAGGCTCGGGGCAGATGCAGGGCCAGGGCCCCGACGGTCTCGACTCCGAGGCGCGCGAGGAGCTCGGCGCGCTTGGGGCCCACGCCCTTGAGGTACTGGACGGGCTTGTCGAGGAGCGCGGCGCTCAGGCGAGCTCCCCGTACACGGCGCGCGTGGCCCGGGCGGCGGCGGCCCAGGTGAACTGCGCCGCGCGGGCCAGGCCTTTGGCCGTCAGCTCCGCGCGCCGCGGCCCGCCTTCGAGCACGGACTCGAGGCCGGCGGCGATGGCCTCTTCGTCGAGAGGATCAAAGAGCGCTCCCGCCCCGCCCACGGTCTCGGGCAGCGCGGTGGCGTTCGCGGCGGCGACGGGCCGGCCCATCGCCATCGCCTCGATGACCGGGATGCCGAAGCCCTCCGAGGTCGAGGGGAACACGAACGCCTCGCAGGCGGCGTAGAACGCGGGGACCTCGGCGTCGGGGACGGGGCCGGTCAGCACGACGCGCGCCTCCATCCGGCAGTCGGCGACGGCGGCGCGGACCTCGCGCAGATAGCCGGCGTCGGCGTGGCCCACGAGGGCCAGGCCCAGCCCCTCGTGGCGCGGGGCCAGGCGGGAAAACGCCCGCACCAGGCGCACGACGTTCTTGCCGGGGTTCAGGCGCGACAGGCACAGCGCGAAGCGCGGCGGCAGCCCGTAGCGGCGGCGCAGCGCGGCGAGCTCGTCGGGGCCCGGCGAAGGCAGGGGGTCGAAGACGCCGTGCGGGACGACGCGGACGCGCTCGGGCGAGAGCCCGGTGCGCTCGAGGAAGTGGTCGCGGGTGAAGTTCGAGACGGTGATCACCCGGTCGGCCCAACGGATGGACTGCTTGACCGCGGTGTCGTAGTAGAAGCGCCGCCAGGACCCCGCCTGGTGGGTCATGTCGCCCCAGTGGTGCAAGGTCAGCACGGACGGCGTCTTGCGCAGGCGCGGCAGGAACTGGGCGGTGCCGTGGAAGACGTCGGCCCGCGGGAGCAGGCGCTCCTGGAGGTTGAGGCCCAGCGTGTGCTCGAGGCGCAGCACCGGCGCGAACGGCAGGCGGCGCAGCTCGAGGGCCAGGTTCGGCGGCGGCGTCCCGGGCCAGACCTCGGCCGCGGGCGGGAACGGAGCCCAGCGCCCGACGTAGAGGCGGTAGAGGTCCTCGGGGTTCTGGGCGCTCAGGCGGCGGACGAGCTCGAGGACGTAGGTCCGCATCCCCGCCGGCGGGCCGAGCAGGGCGCTGGCTTCGAGGGTCACGCGCATGCCCGGCGATGGTACCAATCTCGGCGCTTCCCGGCCCGGGCCTTTGTATTCGGGCCGCGCCGTTTGATAGGATGTCCGAACCATGGCGTATCGTTGCACAATCTGCGAAAAAGGCCCGCGCGCCGGCTTCTCATACAGCCACTCGCATCGGGCCACCAAGCGCGTCTTCCGACCCAACCTCCAAAAGCAGAAGGTCGTGCGCAGCGGGCGGACCGTCACCGCCTACGTCTGCACCTCCTGCATCAAGTCCGGAAAGGCCGTTCGTCCCGCGCGCTGACCGGGGAGACCCCCGGGCGATGAACCAGCCTCCCTCTCCACTCGAGAGGGGGGCGGTTTTTCTATGCCTCGCCGGCGCGGCGGCCCTCTTGTCTTTGCCGCTGGCCAACCCCGACCTTTTCTGGCATCTGAGCGCCGGGCGCTGGGCCGCCGAGCACGGGGCGCCTCCGGCGGCGGACTGGCTCTCGCACACGAAGGCCGGCGTCCCGTGGGCCGACTTCGAGTGGCTGGCCCAGCTGGCCTATTACGGCGCTCTCCGGTCCGGCGGGATGGCGGGGCTTTGGGCCCTCAAGGCGGCCGTGCTCGGGGCCGCCGGAGCCGTGCTTTGGCGCCTGCTCGGGCGGCTCGGGGCGGGGCCGGCGGGCCGGGCCCTGGGCGTCTTCGCGTGGCTGTTGGCCAGCCCCTCGGCCAACGACCTGCGGCCCGAGAACGTCTCCCTCCTCTTCTTCCTGCTCCTCCTGGAGCGCCTGGAAGCGGCGCGCCTCGAGGGGCGCGACGCGGCGGGGCGCGGCGAGCTGGCGGCGGCGGCGGCGCTCTTCGCCCTTTGGTCGAACCTCCACGCGGGCTTCGTCTACGGGGTCGGGCTCTTGGCGCTCTACGGCGCCTGCGCCGCCGCGCGCTCGCGTTCGCCGCGCGCCCTCGCGCCGGCCGCGCTCGCCGCGGCGGCCGTCCTGGCCAACCCTTACGGCGTCTCGGTCTGGACCGTGCCCTGGCAGCACTGGGCCGCGCTCGCCGAGCTCGAGCGCTACATCTTCGAGTGGCAGGAGGCGACGGTCCTGAGCCCTTGGCTGGCGCCGCTGTGGGCGCTGATGGCCCTGTCCTTCGCGGCGCTGGCCCTGCGGCGCTGGCGCGCCGGTTCGGCGCCGCCCGAGCACGCGGGCCTGCTGACCGCGCTCGCCTGGTCGGCGGCGGCGCACGTGCGCACCGCGCCGTACTTCGTCGCGGCCGCGGTCCCGCTGACGGTCTCCGGCCTGGCGCTGGGGCTCGGGCCGCGCGCCCGGCGCGGCCTGGCGTACGCCGGGGTCCTGGCCGCGCTCGCGTTCCTCGCCGTCCTCTACCGGCCGGTCTTCGCGCGCGGGACGCTCGGCTTCGACCCTCTCTATGTGCCGGCCCGCGCGGCCCGCTTCCTCGAGTCCGAGCGGCCGGCGCTCAAGGGGCGGCGCCTGTTCAACCCCTGGCACTGGGGGGGCTATCTGGGCTGGCGCTTGGACGGGGACGTCCCGGTCTTCGCCGACGGGCGCTATCTCTTCCACGACCTGCTGGCCCCCATGTACGAGGCCACGAAGTCGCCTGAGGCCTACGCGGCGCTCTTGGACGGGTACGGCGTCGACGTCGCCGTCGTCCAGCGGCTGCAGCAGTTCGCGCCGGTGGTCCTCGAGCTCGAGGGCGGCGGCCGCGAGACGGTGCTGCGGCCCTTCTACCTGTTCTTCTACCCGCGGGACACCTGGGCGCTGGTGCACTTCGACGACCGCGCCCTGGTGTTCGTGCGCCGCGCGGCCTTCGACGGGGCCTGGGTCAAGGCCCGCGAGTACCGCTGGTTCCGTCCCGACGACCTGCGCGCGGCCCAGCTCGACGTCCTCGAGGGGAGGGCGTCGTTTTCGGCCGTGGCGGCGGAGGCCAACCGCTGGGGCGAGGGCGCGGAGCTCGCCGAGCGCGCGGCGCAGAGGCTCTGGCTGGCCGACCTGGCCAGGTCCTCGTGAGCCGCGCCTGGCGCTGGGAGGCGGCCGGCGCCGCGGCGCTGGCGGCCGCGGCGCTCGCGCCCGCCGCGGACTGCGACCTGTGGTGGCACCTGTCGGCGGGGCGCCTCCTCCTCGACGAGGGCGCCGTGCCGCGGGCGGATTGGCTCTCCTGGACGCGCCACGGCGCGCCGTGGGTGGACTTCGAATGGCTCGCGCAGGCGGCGTTCGCGGCCACCCACCTCGTCGGCGGCGTCGCCGGCCTCTGGGCGCTCAAGGTCCTGCTGCTGGCCGCCGCGGGGGCGGGCGTCCTGGCCCTGGCCCGCGCCGCGGCGCTGGCGGCCCCGGGCCGGGCGGCGGCGCTGGCGCTCTTCGGGGCGGGCGTGCTGCCCCGCGCCGACGTCCGCGCCGAGCTCTTCTCGCTGGCCCTCTTCGCCTGGCTCGCCGCGGCCCTCGAGCGCCGGCGCGCCGCGGGCTGGCGGCCCGAGCGCCTCGGGCCCGCGCTCGCCGGCACGGCGGCGCTCTTCGCGCTGTGGGCGAACCTCCACGCGGGCTTCGCGATGGGGCTGGCCTTGGCGGCGGCCTACGCCCTGGACGCCGCCGTCTCGGGCCGCCGGGCCTGGCTGTGGCTGCCGGCCGTCGGCGCCGCGGCGGCCTCCCTCAACCCCTACGGCCTCGGCCTGTGGGGCGCGCTCCGGGAGCACGCCCGCGACGCGGGGGCGCTCTCGGGCCTCATCCTCGAATGGGGACCGGCCGTCCTGACGCGGCTCTCCCATGCGGGGGCCTGGTCGGTGACCGCCGCCGCGGCGGCCGTCGTCTTCCTGTGCGCGCGCCGCGGGCGCCTGCCGGCGGCCCCCGAGCTCTTCGCGCTGGCCTTGGCGGCCTCCACCCTGCGCCACATCCGCCTCTGCGGCTACGCGGCGGCGCTGGCGCCGCTGGCGGCGGCGGCCGCCGCGCGGGCCGCCCACGGGCTCTGGGAGCGCGAACTCCCGCGGCGCCTGGCCGCCGCCCTGTGCGGCGCGGCGTTCGCGCTCGCCCTCGTCGCCGCGCGGCCTTGGCGCTCGGCGCTCTCCGTCTACGACCCCGTCCTCGTCCCGGACGCCGCCGCCGCCTGGCTGGCGCGCCGTCCCGAGCTGGCGCCCTTGCGGATGTACAACCCCTGGTCCTGGGGCGGGTATCTCGGCTGGCGGCTCGGGCGGCCGGTCTATCAGGACGGGCGCTACCTGTTCCACGCGCTCCTGGCCGAGCAGGCGGACGCCGTCCGCTCGCCGGAGGCCTGGGGGGCGCTGCTCGAGCGTCGCGGCGTGGAGCTGGCTCTCCTGGAGGATGAGCCGCTGATGCGCCCGTCCCGCTGGGTGGGCCAAGACGGGCGCGAGACGCCGGTGCAGCGCCCCTACTACGTCTCCTACATGCCGCGCGAACGCTGGGCCCTGGTCTGGGCCGACGGGAAGGCGCTCGTGTTCGTGCGCCGAGACCGCTTGCCGGACGGGGTGGCGGAGCTGCGCTGGCTCAAGCCGCGGGACGGGGCGGCCCTGGCGCTGGCGCGGGCGGCGGGGCTCGTCGACGAGGCCGCGCTGGCGGCGGAGCGGGAGCGGCAGGCGCGGGAGCTGGCGGAGCTGCCGGCGGAGTTCTAGGGGGAATTTACGCGCCCGAGGCGCGTAAACTACTTCGTCAGCGGCTCGGCGTAGCCGATCGCGCCCGAGCGCGTCAGCGAATAGCCCGCTTCGGCGAGCAGCCCCTCGACGCCCTGCGCGCTGTCGCAGTCCTCGTACTCGAAGGCGATGCGGGGCCGGAAGCGCTTCAAGGTCTCGCGCGCGCCGCGCAGGATGCCCGCGACATTCCCCTCGGTGTCGATCTTGAGGATGTCGAGGCGCTTGAGGGCCAGCTCCGCGACCGCGGCGTCTATGGTGGTCACGCGGACCCTGACCGAGCGGCCCGTGCGCCTGACGAGGGAATGGTTGATAGCGCGCTCGTGGACGAAGAGCTCGGCCTCGCCCGGCTTTTCGTCGAGGGCGGCCTCGAAGACCTTGAGCCAGGCCAGGCCGTTGCGCGCGGCGTTCTCGCGAAGCACGGAGCAGTTGCCCGGGTGGGGCTCGAAGGCGGCCACGGTCCCCTCGGGCCCGACCCGGCGCGCCGCGAACGTCGCGTAGACCCCGATGTTGGCGCCCGCGTCGAGCACGCACTGGCCGGGCTGGGGCTCGAAGCCGGGGCGGAGGCGGTAGTCGCGCTCCCCGAGGACGGCGGCCAGCGGGTCGAAGGCGGTGTGCAGGTCCATCGCCAGGGCCAGGCCCTCGGGGGTGACCACATCCACGCGCAGGTCGGAGAACCCCAGGCGTTTGAGCCAGACGAGCGCCCGCAGGTACCGGTCGCCGGTGCGAAAGACGATGAAGATGGCGTAGTAGAGGGCCACGTAGGCCAGGCGCCGGCCCAGGTGGCCGCGAACCGAGGCCTGGAAGCGGACCGTCCGGCCGATGTTGCCGAAGGCGTCGGAAAGAGCCATCAGGGCGCCGGAGGGGCTTTCGGGGTCTCCGCCGGGACGGGCGGCGCGGCGGGCGCGGGGGGCGGCGCCGCCGCGGCTGGCTTCGGGGCGGGGGCCTTGGGACGCCGCGCCTCGATGAGCTGGGTCACCCGCGCCTTGAAGGCGGCGTCGGCGTCCATCAGCTCGGTGAAGAGGTCCTGCGGGATGACGAAGATGAGCGTGTCGTCGGACTCGGCCTTGACGGTGGCGCCGGCCATCGCGAACTCGACGATGGACATCTCGCCGAAGACGTCGCCGGGGCCCAGCTCGGCCACCTTGAGCCAGTCCTTGGACTTCTCGGGCTTGACGTGCACCGACACCTTGCCCATCGCCATCACGTGCAGGCCCTCGACGCTGACGCCCTTGAAGAGCACGGTCTGGCCCTTCTTGAAGCGCTTCTGCTCCGCCTTGACGGCCATCGACTTGGCCTGAGCCTCGGTGAGGCCGGCCAAGAACGGCACATGCTGCTGCAAAAACTCGGTGACGGTCATACCACGATCCCTTTCTCGCGTAGATAATGACGAATTTTGGAGCGCGCGCGCGCGGTCCGGACGTGGTTGAGCCAGTCCTTCTTGGGCAAGGAGCCCTTCTTGACGACGATCTCGCAGATGTCGCCCGACTGCAGCTCGTAGTCGAACTTGACCATCTTGTTGTTGACCTTGGCGCCCACGCAGGCCATGCCGATGTCGGTGTGCACGGCGAACGCGAAGTCGAGCGGGGTGGCGCGCGCGGGCAGGACCTTGACCTCGCCGGCCGGCGTGAACACGAAGACCTGGTGGAGCTCGAGGTCCGTCTTGAGGCTCTCGAGGAATTCGCGGGGGCTCTTCAGGTCTTGGAGCCACTCGATCCACTGGCGCAGCCAGTTGAGCTTCTCCTCGAGGTGCGCGTCCGGGGCGGCGGCGCCGAGCTTGTAGCGCCAGTGCGCGGCGATGCCGAACTCGGAGGTGCGGTGCATCTCCTCGGTGCGCAGCTGGATCTCGATGAGGTCCCCTTGCGGGGACATGACCGTCGTGTGCAGGCTCTGGTAGAGGTTGAGCTTCGGGACGGAGATGTAGTCCGTGAAGGAGCCGGCGACGGGCTTGAACTCGGTGTGGACGAGCCCGAGGAGCGCGTAGCAGTTGGCGACGGTGTCGGTGATCAGGCGCACGCCCATCGCGTCCTGGATCTCGGGGAAGGTCTTCTTCTGGCGCTCCATCTTCTGGTAGATGGACCACAGGCTCTTCGAGCGCGCGAGGATGCGGTAGGGGATGCGGGTGTCGACGAGCTTCTTCTCGAGCGCGGCTTTGAAGCGCTCGAGCGCCGCGTCCCGGCCCACCATCATCGCCTTGACCTGCGCGTCGAGCGCCGCGTGCTCGGCGGGGTGCAGGTACGTGAAGGCGAGGTCCTCGAGCTCGCTCTTTAAGCGGAACATCCCCAGGCGGTGCGCCAGCGGGGCGTAGAGCGAGAGCGTCTCGTAGGCGATGCGCTTCTGGCGCTCTTGGTCGAGGAAGTTGAGCGTCTTCATGTTGTGCAGGCGGTCGGCCAGCTTGATCATGATGACGCGGATGTCCTGGGCCGTCGCCAGGAGCATCTTGCGCCAGTTCTCGGCCTGGGCCTCGTCGCGGGAGACGAACTGGATGGTGTCGAGCTTCGTGACCCCCTCGACGAGCAGCGCGACCTCGTTGCCGAACTCGGCGGCGAGGTCGTCGCGCGTCACCGGGGTGTCTTCGATGACGTCGTGCAGCAGGCCCGCGCAGACGGTCGCCAGGTCCAGCTTGAAGTCGATCAGGGTCTCGGCGACGGCCGCGCAGTGGACGAAGTAGTGCTCGCCCGAGGCGCGCGCCTGGTGCTCGTGGGCCTTGAGCGAGTACGTGTAGGCCTTCTCGAGGGGGGCGAGGTCGGCGTGGGGCGAGTAGGCGCGCACCTTCTCGACCATCTCGGCGAGCTTGGACTCGGGGCTCACGCGCCCCCCCGCAGCAGGGCCACGAGCGCGAGCCCCGCTCCGAAGAACGCCAGGGACGCGCGGTCCTCGGAGCGGTGCAGGCGCGTCAGGACGTCCGTGGCCGCGATGTAGACGAAGGAGCCCCCGGCGAACCCCAGCCCCGCCGCGGCGGCGCCCGGCGAGAGCTGGGAGAGCCCGGCGGCGGCGGCGGCCGAGCCGAGCGGGGTCGCGGCCGCGACGCCGGCCAGGGCGGCGAGCGCCGGCGTGCGGGCGTAGCCGCTCTTGGACAACAGCGAGGTCAGCGTGAAGCCGTCGAGGAGCTTGTGGAGCGCCAGCGCCGTCCCCACCGCCCCGCCCGCCAGGCCCCCGGCCGCGAACGCGGCGGTCAGGTTCAGGCCGTCGATAAAGGAGTGGATGAAGAGGGCTCCCAGGGCCGAGGCGCTCAACAGGTGCATCGAGCAGTCCTCGAGGAACTCGGGGCAGGCGTCGCTCATCGCGAGCGTGCCCATCGCGTAGAGCAGCCCGAAGGCGAGCGCGGCGCCCCAGCCGGCGCCGCTCGGGCTCAAGCTCCAGGCCTCCGGCAGGACCTCGACGAAGGCGATGGCCAAGAGCACCCCGGAGCGCAGGCTGAACAGGCGCCACAACAGGCGCGGGGACAGGGCCCCCGGCGTGAGCGGCAGCAGGCCCCCCACGCAGGTGAAGGCGGCGGCCGCGGCGTTGAACCCTAGGAGGGCGGCGGTCATGGGGCCTTCGCCTCCTCGCCGGCCTGCATCTCCCACAGGCGCTTGTAGACGCCGCCGGCGGCCAAGAGCTGCCGGTGCGTCCCCTGCTGGACCACGCGGCCCGCCTCGAGCACCACGATGCGGTCGGCGCCCGCGATGGTCGAGAGGCGGTGCGCGATCACGAGCGCGGTGCGTCCCCTCATCACGGCGTCGAGCGCGCCCTGGATCTCCGCCTCGGACTTGGAATCCAGGCTCGAGGTCGCCTCGTCGAGGATGAGGAGGTCCGGCTCGCGCAGCACCGCCCGCGCGATGGCCAGGCGCTGGCGCTGGCCGCCCGAGAGGCGCAGGCCGCGGTCCCCGAGCGGCGTGTCGTAGCCTTCGGGCAGGGCCGAGATGAAGCCCGCGGCGTCGGCGACGGCGGCGGCCCGCTCGATCTCGGCGCGGCCGGCGCCCGGGCGGCCCAGCGCGAGGTTTCCGGCGACGGTGTCGTTGAAGAGGACGGTCTCCTGGGTGACGATGCCGACGTGCTCGCGCCAGGAGCGGACGTCCAGGGTGCGCAGGTCCTTGCCGTCGATGAGGATGGCCCCTTCCGACGGGTCGTAGAGGCGCAAGAGGAGCTGGGCCAGGGTGCTCTTGCCGGAGCCCGACGGGCCCACGACGGCCACCGTCTCGCCCTTGGCCAGCTCGAGCGTCACGCCCGAGAGGGCCGGCGTCTCGCGGGAAGGGTAGCGGAAGGTCAGGTCTTCGAGGCGCACCGAGCGCGCCAGGCCCTCCACGCGTGCCGCCCCGGGGGTCTGGACGATGCGGGGCTCCTCGTCCAGGATCTCGAAGATGCGGTCGCCGGAGGCCAGGCCGCGCTGGAGCTCGCTGTTGAGCTTGCCGAGGTTCTTTAAGGGGGCGTAGGCCACGAAGATGGCCGCCGCGAACATCGCGAAGTCGCCGGGGGTCATGCGGCCGCTCAGGATCTCGAGGCCGCCCAGGTAGATGACGCCCGAGATGATGACCGAGCCGATGAACTCCATCAGCGGGCCCGACAGGGCGGTCGCCCGCAGGTAGCGCATCATCTCGACGAAGAACGACTCGTTCTCGTCCTTGAAACGGGCGACCGCGCCCTCCTCGTAGTTGAAGGCCTTGATGAGCATCATCCCTTGCAGGCTCTCCTGGAAGCGGTGGTAGAGCGTGCCCATGATCTCCTGGGAGGACTTGGAGGACTCGCGCATCTTGCGGCCCAGCACGACCAGCACCGCCCCCGCGAACGGCGCCACCAGCATCGCCATCGTCGCGAAGCGCGCCTGGCGCCAGAACAGGATGCCGAGGCAGGTCATCACGGTCAGCAGGTCGCGGACGGTGTAGAGCGGCGCGAACTGCAAAGTCGACTGCACCATCGAGAGGTCGTTGGTGGCGCGCGCGAGGATCTCGCCGGCGCGGTGCTCGGAGTAGTAGTCGAGCGAGAGGCGGTGCAGGTGGGCGAAGAGGTCCTCGCGCAGCTCCTGCGTGATGCGCTGCCCGATCCAGCTCATCAGATAGTTCTGGGCGTAGCCGGCGATGGATTTGAGCAGCATGAACACCGGCACCGCCAGGGAGATCAGGACGATGTTGGTGCGCCCGCCGAGCTCCAGGCGCTCGGCCAGGGGCCGCAGGTAGGGCGTCAGGAGCCCCTTCGAGGTCAGGATGTCCGACTGCAGGAAGACGCCGTCGGTGACGAGCTTGAACAAGAACAGGATCAGCCCGTTCGAGGCGGCGACGACGACCATCGCCGCCCCCGCCTGGGCGAAGCGGATGCGGTGGGGCTTGAGGTACGGCAGGAAGCGCCGCCAGCCCCTCATCCCACGGCCTCGTGCATGGGCCTTAAGGCCGGCTCGTCCAAGAGGGCCTCGGCGGCCCGGCCGGCGGCGCCCGGGCCGCCGAGCCGTTCGCGCAGGCCCGAGAGCTCGGCGCGCACGGCCCGCAAGCGGCGCGGGTCGCCCAGGAGGGCCAACGCCTCGCGCGCGACCGCCGCGGGCGTCGCCGCGTGCTGGACGAGCTCGGGGACGACGCGCCGGCCGGCGAGGATGTTCGGCATCGCGATGTGCTCGACGCGGATGAGGGCGCGGGCCAGCAGGTAGGTCGGCCAAGAGAGCTTGTAGACGACGACCATCGGCAGGCCCAAGAGGGCGTTCTCGAGCGTGGCCGTCCCCGAGGAGGTCAGCACCAGGTCCTGGCGGGCGCGCTCGGCGTAGTCGGTCTCGCGCACCAGGCGAGGCCGTCCGCCGTCCGGGAGCCGCGCTCCGGAGAAGGCCGCCGCATAGTGGGAGTCGGCCAAGGACGCGGCTCCGAAGAGGGTGACCTCGAGGCGCGGGTAGTCGCGCGCGATGCGCGGCAGGGCGGCCATAAAGAGCGGCAGGTGCCGGCGCACCTCGGAGGGGCGCGAGCCCGGCAGGAGCCCCAGGCGCAGCGGGTCCGTCAGGGGGCGCGACGCGCGCGGCTGGGGGAGGAGGTCGAGGAGCGGGTGTCCCACCCAGGTGACCGGGACGCCCGCCTTCCGGTAGAGGGGCTCCTCGAAGGGGAAGATGACGAGCATCCGGGACACGCAGCGCTTGATGCGCGCGACGCGGCCGGGGCGGCTGGCCCAGACCTGGGGGCTGATGAAGTAGTAGGCGGGGACGCCGCGGCGCTTGGCCGCCTCGAGCACGCGGCTGTTGAAGCCCCAGTAGTCGACGCAGACCACGGCGTCGGCGCCGCCGGAGGCCAGGCGCGCGTCGAGCCGGGCCTTGAGGCGGGAGAGCAGCGGGATGCGCCGTGCGGGCTCGACGAACCCGGTGACGCCCAAAGAGGCCAGGTCCGCCAGGAACTCGTCCCCGGCGCCCAAAGCCGCGCGGGTCAGGGGACCGCCCACCGCGGCGAAGAGCATCCCCGGCACGCGGGAGCGCAGCTCGCGCACCAGCATCGAGGCGTAGAGGTCCCCGGACGGGTCGCCGGCGACGATGAGGAGCCGGCTCATCCTTCGGGGGTCCTCACCGCGCGGGCCACGGTCCCGGCCAGGCGCTTGAGCTCGCCGGCCCAGCGCGGCAAGAAGGCCGTGGAGCGCGTGTGGTGCGAGAGCTCGTACTTCTCGAGCTCGTCGACCACCTGCAGGGCCATCTCGAGGGCTTCGAGGCCGTGCTCGCCCGAGGTCCAGGGCTTGCGGTCGTTGACGATGCAGTCGAGGAAGTGGTCGAGCTCGACGCGCAGGGGCTCGGCGCGGTCGAGCTTGGGGACGACGATGTCGACGTCCTTGAGGCTTTTGATCTCCGGGACCTTGCGCTTGTACACGCGCAGGTCGGCGGCCATGTAGTCGAGCGAGATGTAGCTCTCGGCTTGGAAGATGCGGATCTTGCGCGTGCGCTTGATGGAGATGCGGCTCGCGGTGAGGTCCGCGACGCAGCCGTTCTTAAAGCGCACCCGGACGTTGGCGATGTCCTCGTGCTTGCCGAAGAGGGAGGCCCCGAGGGCCTCCAGGCTCTCCACCTCGGAGCCCACCAACGTCAGCAGGATGTCCAGATCGTGGATCATCAGGTCCATCACGACGCCGATGCCGGCCACGCGCGGGTCGTAGGGGCCCAGGCGCTCGACGGTGATGAAGCGCGGCTCGCGGATGTGGGGGATGGCGGCCAGGACGGCCGGGTTGAAGCGCTCGACGTGGCCCACCTGCAGCTGCACCTTCGCGGCGGCGGCGGCCTCGAGGAGCTTCTTGGCCTCCTCCACCGTCGAGGTGATGGGCTTCTCGATCAAGACGTGCTTGCCCGCCTCGATGGCGGCCAGGCCGACCTCGTAGTGGAACTCGGTGGGGACGGCCACGACGACGGCGTCGACTAAGGGGATGAGGTCCTTGTAGTCGGAGAACGCCTTGCCGCCCGCGCGCCAGGACGCCATCTGGGCCCGCCAGCGGTTTAAGTCGCTCACGCCCACGAGCTGGAAGCCGGCGTGCTTCGAGAGGACGCGGGCGTGGTTTAAGCCCATGCGCCCGGCGCCGACGACGCCTATCTTGACGGTCATGCGGCCTCCCCGGCTAAAGCCCAGACGGCGAGGCCCTGGGCGTCGGCCCCGCGCACGAACGCCTCGCGGTCGAAGATGAGGGTCTTGCCGGCCTCGAGCGCCAGGCCGGTGGCCCCGCACTCCTTTAGGACGCCGAGCGTGTCGAGGCCCAAAACCGGCAAATCGAAGCGGAAGTCCTGCTTGGGCTTGGCGACCTTGACGACCACGAGGCGCGGCGTGTCGCCGTTTGATTTGACCAAAGCGGCGGCGCGGCGCACCATCGCGTCCGTGCCCTCCATCGCCTCGACGGCGACGACGGCCTTGCCCTGCACGGCCACGCTCTGGCCCACGTCCACGCCGGCCAGGGCCTTGGCGGCCTTCCAGCCCAACGCGGCGTCGGCCTCCTCGTCGGAGGTGGGGCGGCGTTTGGTGAGCGGCCCCGGGCCCGGGATGAGATGGCCGAGGAAGGTCGCCGAGCAGATCGGAAGAGC